>NZ_JAAAJC010000009.1 GCF_009900715.1 Halococcus salsus | reverse complement strand
GAGAGATACTCAAACAGCGGTACTGTCTCGGTCGCCGCGACATTCAAGAAGTCGTCGACAGAAGTGACGTTTTGCAGGGTCTGGGCGTTGTTGGACACAATTCCCACACCCTGCAACCTCGCACGTGACGCTTTCTATGACACGCTCTATGCAAGCCTACCCATATCAGAACACTACGCTCTTTCGAGGGAATAGCGGCATCTCGGGGACCGAGAACGTCACTATCAACGGCCAACTCGGAGACTACAGTGAGCCTCGAACCCTGAATGGAACCGGCACGGCAACGTTCGTTAGCGAGAGCAACGTCACCTATCTGGTGACCGGCACCTACAATCGCTCGACGCTGCTCCGGGTTGCTCGCTCGATCGGTCAGGAATCGAATGACTCGGGGGGCTCGACGACCGCGAACACCTCGAATCGCACTGAGAGCGCGAACGTCAAGAATACGACGGCGCTTGAAAACACCCTCACGATCGAGAGTACGGACGATGAACGGGTCTACTACAATGCGACGGCGAGCAAGAAGATACACCCTGCTGCCGGCGCTGATCTCGTTCAGAGTAACGCCTCCTCACCGGACGTCGTAACTGACAGCACGGCCTCGGGTTCGACGGCGGAGCGTGGCGTCGACAACTACACTTTCGAGGGGGAACTCACCGCGCTCGATCTCCGTGGTGGGCCGGCGAAAATCCTCGTGAACGGCGAGCAGGTCGACCCGGATTCGTTCGCGACCGCGACCGCTACATCAATCCCGATCAGGACCTCAACGAGCACGACCACTCCAACCGCAACACCCACGTCGACGTCGACGAGCTCGGCGAGTGCAACGACCACAGTGACGGTCTCGACCATTCTCGAGGATTCATCGATAAACCGAACACCGGTCGGGACGATCACCGATGCTCAAACGGTAGCTGAGTCCGAAAATGGGAGTAGCGAGGGATCGAGCGGGTTCGGTACCGGCTTCGGTATCCTCCCGGCGGTGCTCGCCCTGGTCGCAATAGTGCTCGCAATGGCTCGCCGGCGTTAGAGGTCGCGTGCCTGGACCGTCTTTCGGTCGTTGTCTTCTGCTCGCTGAGCAGCCCTATTGAGGAGCTCGGCCACTTCCTCATCGAGAGCATCGTAGAAATCCGCCGAGACGTTCATGTCGCTCAGTTCTTCCTTCACAGCTGATTGAACAATGTAGTCTGCCATCGCCGAAACAACTGCTGCCAGGTATTTATACCCATCCGAAACTGCTGATACACAATGACTGGTTGATAAAAGACGAGGGTGGACGTTAATGCGTACGGTAACTCACGAACTATCCTTTATCGAGTAATTCTGAGACTCTACGACACATCTTTTATGAGCCAGTAACCCGACTTATCAGGTTGCTATGATGGATGATCTGACTGGCTTCCAGCGCGATCTCCTGTACGTGATTGTTGGGTTAGAAAACGGCACCCCACCGCACGGCCTTGCGATCAAAGACTCTCTCGAAGAGGACTACGAAGGCGAAATCCACCACGGTCGACTCTATCCGAACCTCGACACGCTCGCTGAGATGGGACTAATTGAGGTCACTGCGATTGATAAGCGTACCAACGCCTACTCAGTCACCCAGCGTGGTCACCGCGAACTTGAGGCTCGCCGCGAATGGGAACGCCAACATGTAGACCTGAGCTCCGGTTAGGGTCCGCCTCAGCTCTCTATTCCACGTAAAATTGTATCCTACCTCTGCTTGGACACGTAGCGGTTATACTAGATGGTTATACCTGTCGGACTAACTAATATAACCATCCAAGGAGTAGTATATGCGTGAAAGACGCTACTCCAAGTACTCTATTCCCCACTCTCGAAGCACCTCGACTACCCCCCCTGGATGCCTTTGAGCATAGACGTAAGCAGCCTCCCGAAGATCCGTTTTGTTTACTTCTTGGCTGAGCGAATCTTCCACCTCACGCCGAAGGTCGCGTTCACCCTCCTGAATAGAAGATCGAAGAAAGAAGGGAATTTGGTCTCGATCCGTTTTCACTGACTTGTTTCGTAGCTGCCTACGGGCTAAGTACGGGAGATCGTCGGCAGGTTGTGAGACGGACGACGTCGTTTCCGTGCCTGTAGAGGTTGCTTCGCTTAGTATCTCGGGCGTACTTTCACCTATTTCATCGCGTGTCTCGCTTTCAGATGACTGCAGTTCTACTTCGCTACCCTCGTTTGCAAACGGGTCATCACCGCTGCCTTTTTTCATAATTCCACCTCAATTTCGTTCTGGCTGGTGTCTTCGAGCTGAATACCGCCTTCACGCTCGATATGACGAGCTAACTCGTCGTACTGTTCAAGCGTCTTCACTTCGTGGTCTCGTCGCCGATCGCGGTATTCGTCGATATAGCGAAATGCGCTACATTGCTCCCGCCAGCACCCCTCCATCAGCGATGAACGCTTACCGACTATAACTGGCATGTCGAATCCAGTTTCTTCTAGTTCATCGAGATAATGCTTCTGGTCGTTCGTCCCTTCGTATTTGAACGGTAGAAGAGCTAGAACGCCGATATTCACTTCGAGCGTTGCCTCAAGCCCTTCAACAACTTCCTCTAGTCCACGAACAGATTGCTCCCCTTTCCCGGATAGTTCTACAGGAATGACGACGTTTCGAGTTGCGAATAGAGCATTGTTCTGTGCTTGCTCTCCATTTGCTGGGGGATCAATTACGAGTACATCGTACTGTTCGTTGATTCCCGCCTCCTGTAGCACTGTGAGAAGCTGTGAGTGTTTCTGAAATTCGTAGTTCGTGTCTCCATGGGTTTGCTCTTCGATTTCAGCGGTTTTCAAGAGAAGCTCTGTTAGCTTCTCATGCATGTTATGGGTCGGTAGGACATCCACCCCTTCGTCAGTCTCACGAATAAGGTCGGTCAGCTTTCCTCGGGGTCGGCCAATAAGGTGACGAACCAAATTGTCTGCATCCC
Organism: Halococcus salsus; assembly: GCF_009900715.1. Taxonomy (NCBI): domain Archaea; kingdom Methanobacteriati; phylum Methanobacteriota; class Halobacteria; order Halobacteriales; family Halococcaceae; genus Halococcus; species Halococcus salsus. Next base: position 61,629 of record NZ_JAAAJC010000009.1, on the reverse strand, counting down.
CTTCAGCCCGGTCCTGATCTACATCGAATAGGTAGGAGAGACTGGCGTTCTGTGGATCCAGATCAATCATCAAAACGTCAAGCCCGTGCCGAGCATGAGCGACCGCGCAGTTCGCGGCTGTTGTTGTCTTTGCCACTCCCCCCGCTTCCGAGTATACGGAGTATCCCAACATATCGAACCAATCCCTTCGCTTTGTTATAAAGGTTAGTCAGACACTCTAGCTAGTCTCCTTTGTTAGTCCGATCGGTTATACCAACCAATCAAACTTACTAGTTAGTCCTATTAGTTATACCAGTAGGAACGTCCGAGAAGGACACAGCAAGGGGGTATATAGAGGGGATAGAAATTTGCCTAGCTCCAACAGTTGAGTTCCAGCACAACTGGTGGTAGACTCTCACTCAGGCTCCAAATGATATTTCGAAAGATACAGCCACATCTCGTCTACTGGCACACGCGACTAAACTAACTCAGCGAACTAAATGTTGAGAGGAGAAATCACCATTAAGCGAGGACATTAGGCACCTCCACGCTCGTCAAGGTCGGCCATAGAATAGAGATGGCGTCAACTCTAATCCAAAAACGTATTTATACAAATAAGGCTTATAGTAGACACAAATGCTTACTAAGGCCGGACTCGCTATCCTCGATGCGTTGAGTACCGGCCGGGAAGCGACGGCAACCGACCTCGCGACGGACACCGAGTATTCGAAGGCACATCTCTACGACGTCCTTGATGAATTGGTCGAAGCCGGCCTGCTCAACGAACACCGTGGGCCCAACAACCAGCGGCGGGTCTACCTCGCTGACCACCCAGTCGTTGAAGCGTACCGGACCCTGCAGTCGGAACTCAGTCACGTCGAGTGGCCCGCCCTCCTCTCAGCAGCCACACTCCGGGCGTGCTGGTATCTCGACGAGCCGCGCCGGGTGGCTGAGATCGCCGAGCGATTCGATATTACCCGGCAGGGCGTCCATAAGGCTCTTTCACCGCTCAAGCATCGTGCAATGCTGTCCCCATCCGGCCCGGAGTACGCGTTAAGTGGGGATCTCGCGCCGCTGCTGGCGTTCGCCCGTGCCGTTATGCAACACGAGCACCGGTCGCGAGTCCGGGCACTCGCGCCGAGTGCGACCGTCGAGTGGTGTGATCCAAAGCGAGCACTCGTCCGCGTGCAGACAGCTGCGGATACGGAGGCACTCGAAGCCGCTCCCGACTGGCACCTGTCCGGGCTCGCCCGATTTGCAGAGTACGGTCTATAGTTTTTCCTCGCGGGCGAACCTGCGTTCTGGTATGCCCCCGACACGGAACTCACACCTGCCGACGTAGTGTGCCACACGCTCGTCCTCGATAGTGGGTCCCGCCGCGTCAGTTATGCGATGCTCCTGACCGAGGAGTTGGACATCGACCAGGAGACGCTCACAGAGACTGCGCAGTGGTACGAGTTGGACTCCACAGTAGCTGCGATGTATCGGCCCCTCCATGGTGAGTTCGAGCCCTCGGAGGAATCCCCTGTCGCCATCCCGAGTGAAACAGAATTCATGGCGCTCAAAGACCAGTACGGAGTCACATGACCGTGTTTACAGGCGGCGCCAGATCAGCACAACCCCAACAGAGCGGTTGCTCGGCGCTCGACTGTCGCTCCGTTTCGCCACCACACCGGCAACACTCGGTCATTCGTCTTCCCTCCGAGCGAGCCAGAGAGAGGGCCCACATCGGCGTCGGGTGTATTCCTCGACGACGAGCCCGCCATCGAGCGGGGAATCATCCCTCAACTTCGGAAGATACGACCCAACGACTGCCACCGAAAGGTCGCCGTCTTCGTCCGTTAGATCGGAGGCGTGAAGGTACCGATAGGCGTTGCCGTGTGGGTCGTCGCTCATGAAGCGCCTGAGCGCGCTCTCGACACGCTCACGGTTGCTCTCGGTTTGCTCCGGGCTCATAGTCTGCTCGTCTCCTCGCGCCGCTCTCGGTCGGCTGTACGGAGCTCGTCGGGACACGGCCCACAGATACGGCCGTTCTCGGGAACGATGTTCTCACACCGTTCATAACGGATGCACGCGCCGTCTGGTGCTGCCTCGCTCCCGCCGAACGCTGTGAAGTCTGATTGGTCCGCGCTCATGGGCTAACTCGCCTCCTGGTCGTCGACGTCACTGCCCTGACTACGGTCGACGGTTACTGAACGTCTTTCGGAAAGATCGAACGCGAGCACCCGATCGCCGGTCCAGACCGTCCACTCGGGTGTTCCTTTGAGTCGATTGTAGAGACATTAGAAAAGCCAACGATTGCCTCCAGCGTTTCGCATAGGAGCAGAAGTTGCAGATCCTGATTCGTGTCTTCATAACGGATGTTCCGGTCGGGCGATTCTCGATGCTCATCAACCGACTCCTCGCTGCCAAGCGCGGGGAATATCCCGAGTTCGACCTACCTGGACATAGATCGAAATGATTCACCACTCCCGAAGCTACCCGCTCGATACACAGAGCAAACTCAACGACTGCGATTCGTATCACCTGAGTGTTGACGTTTGTACTTCGCGGATCACGACGTCGTTCTCACACGGCGAAACCCCCAAGTCCCCCAAGCCATTGTTCTTTAACAGCGCCCGACTCATCGGTGATCCTGCAGTCATCCACAACTACGCAAACGACCTAATGGAGAGCACCCAGTCAGGGAGGCTCAGTCCACTGTCGGTCCTCATGGGAAACCGTCGGTCCGGACGGTGCTATCGAAGACTATCAGGTAGTGGATGATTACGAAGGCTATCTGGATTGCGGAGAAAATCGATTGGTAGTGAACCGACGGCAGCAGGACCATTCTCGCTGGATGAGCACTGTGATCCAGATGAGAATGAGGTGAACGATGGCGCACGTTCCCATACGCATGACAAATTTAATCCAAGGCACAGATTGCTACCGAATTCAGAAACCAACTAAACACAGTACACACCATTAACCACTCAAATACCTCTCTACCAGCCACGAACTGGCGGCCAATCATTGGAGAAGGACTCGCGATCTGGATAGCGATACTACTCGGATTCGTTCTTCTCCCGTCTGGTCATCCTCTTGCCATCGGTATCGCACTTGCCACTGTGCTCGGAGGACCACTACTTCCTGTTGCTCTCTTAGCGGACCTCCGGCAGACCAAGACATTGAGTAACTGCCCACCTACTCTTACCGAATATCTTCGAAACATCCTAACCGATGTACTGAGTAGCCTTCTGAACCAAACAGCACTCGGGTCCGAACGTCCGCCGCTCTTCAATTGCGGTCCGAAAACACCCGTGTCCTGTGACTGCAGGAGGTAGTGCTCCATTGATATCCTCCCCACGGTGAACGGCGAGCAAAAATAACGAGTGAACAGTATCTTTGTATGCTCAGGCCGGCGTATAAGACTGCTCGTCAAGAACCACACCGTCATCGTTGGCGACAACGACAATATCTGGATTACTATTATTGAGGACTGCACCGGAGAACCCGGTATAGACCGTCGATTGGGTATCATCCCCGTCACCGTTTCGAACGGTAATCACCTCATCCGGTCCGACAGAGACATCATCGAACGTATAGTTCTGTCCCCGCCCGCCTTCGAAACTCACGATGAAGCCGGATAGGTCGATTTCACTATCGCCAGTGTTCTGCAGTTTCGCGAACTCGTTGTTGAGATCACCGTTCTGATCTGGTTCGACTTCTATGATTTCGATGGGCTCCCTTTCTGGGGGTTCGGAGGTGAGTTCTGCACCCGGATCACCAGCATCAGTAGTGAATGTCGCAATCGTACTAACCGATGCTTCGGGTTCTTCGACAGTCGAGACGACGCGGTAGTCCGTCTGCCACTGGTCAGGAGTAAGTGTACAGCGGACGTACCCCCGCTCGTCGTTGTAGAATCGTTGCCACGGTTCGCCCAGAGACGGTCCGTACTGAGTGATCCCGCTTCCGTCGCCGAAGGAAGTGATCGACGTGCCGACGTACTCCGTACCAACTGTTTCGGAATTAGGGTCCGAGAAGTCGGCTTTGAGGTTGTAGGCGTAGTTCCGATGGACATCGCCGGTGATCACGACGGGATTCAGGTCCTCATCCGCAGCCATGGTATCAAGGAGCGTCTGTCGGTCGGCCCGGTATCCGTCCCACTTATCGCCGCCGCCAAAGTCCTGAACGTCTGGATTGGGGTTTTCGTCGGTTGCAGCGACCGGAACTTGATTGGCAAGGACGTTCCACTGTGATGTCGAACTGTTCAGTCCCGCTACGAGCCAGTCTTCCTGTTCATCGCCGAGGATCGTTCGTTCCGGGTCACTCGCTTCCTCGGAGGAGTAGACCTGATCGTCGCGGTACTGGCGAGTGTCGAGCACGTTGAATTCAGCTAAGTCACCGAACGTGAACCGTCGGTAAAGCGGCAGGTTCGGGCCATCGGGCATCCGTGAGGGACGCAGTGGTTGGTGTTCGAAATAGGCCTGGTAGGCATCGGCCCGGCGTTCGAGGAATTCCTCCGTGGGGTCGTCAGCCTGGGAAACCTCGTCGGCGTAGTTGTTCTCGACCTCGTGGTCGTCCCATGTCACGAGCCACGGGAATGCAGCATGAGCATCCTGGAGATTCGAGTCAGTTTTGTGCTGTGCCTCGCGGATTCGGTACTCACTCAGGCTCTCGATTTCGCGCGGTGGTTCATGACCACGCCCGAGCGAGCCCTGACCGCCACCTTCGTAGATGTAATCACCGAGGTGGACAGCGAGGTCGAGATCCTCGTCGGCGAGATGGTCGTGAGCGGTGTAGTAGCCGGCCGGGTAATTTTGGCACGAAGCGAACGCGAACCGGAATTCATCGATGTTAGTGTCTTCTGCGGGTGCCGTCTTCGTTCTACCAACTGGACTCCGATCGGGACCAATCTTGAACTGATAGTAGTATTCGGTTCCAGCGTCCAATCCTTTGACGTCGATGTGGACGGAGTGGGCGTACTCGGGGCGTGCCTTTGCATTGCCCTTGCCAACAGTATTCTTCATGTCCTCGTCAGTAGCGATCTCCCACTGTACGGGCACCTGTCGGTCGGGCATTCCACCGTCTTCTGAGAGTGGTTCGGGTGCGAGGCGGGTCCAGAGAACGACGGAGTCGGGAAGTGGGTCACCGGAAGCGACGCCAAGGGTGAATGGATCCCCTTTCAGTGGTCCCCGACCATTGTTTCCTTTCTCTTTGGCGGTAGCGGCACCTACACCGGATGTACCGATGCCGACTACCGTCGCGGTAGTGACTGCCTTACGAAGGAAATTACGACGCTCCTCATCGAGAGGGTGGTCCAGACTGTCTTTCACACCCTTCCCCCGAAGACGGTGGTTATGAGAATATCTTACGTAAAATACATAGTGAACAAATCTCATTCAGCATTGGGTGATGTAGAGATGGCAAACGAGAGCGATACTAGGACACGAACCCGCAACTGCAACAGTATCAATGTCGAATAAGACTGGATACGAGTTCTTGTTGGTACTACTACAATGACTATTCAGTGAGTAAGCGGGGTAGACTTCACCTGTATTTGATTTCGCCTATCTGGGGCGATCGGACTCATTTGTAGACCTACTTCGGGCTCTTTGCAATCATATTGTGTTTAGTACATGTGGACAACGTGAGAATTATATGTGGTCTGGTTTAACGAATAATATGAGTAGCAACACGCCTATCGATGGTCGGACAACCCTCGGGATGTCAGTTCATCTTCTTGGGTTTGTTCTTGGACTCTTTGGCCCGCTCATTGTGTACCTTGTCGCTAGCAATAACTTCACAAAGGCAAATGCACGAAATGCCCTGAACTGGCAACTCTTCGTTCTAGCAGCGTCGCTAATACTCATCGTTGTATTCTTTGTTGTGACGCATGATGTCGTCGGATTGCTTACTGGAGGACTCTTGCTTTGTCTTCTTTTCTTGAACTTCGTTTTGCCACTCTGGGCGACAATCAAGGCGCTCAGAAGCGAAGCGTGGCAGTATCCATTAGCCCCGAATTTTCTCTGACTGTCGAATATCGCCTCACACGCTCTCAGACATCTCTTCAGCGAGGTTGCCATACCCTCGGAATACAAGCCACGCTACGATACAAACCAAAACAAACCCTGCTCCGAGATACCCATTCAACGTACTTGGGTATCCCTCAAGATCGAATAGCTTTGTACTCAGTATAGAGAAAGCACCTGTAAGCACTGGAGAGATGAAACCGAAATAGAGTGTCACTGAGGTAACCATTGCCGCACAAGCTTCGATAACACCTATGGGTTCAACTTCTTCTCCTCTATATTCCCTTGCTATATCAGATTCTACTACATAGTACGACAAGAACACTGTTATGACTGATTACAGTATACGGAATTTCGCTCAACGGACTGAGGTGGGTCATTGTTTTCCTCATATTAGCGCTCAGCAATTTTTCGTAATAGCTCCGTTGCTGACAGATTTTACCCCATATTTAGATTGCCTCCCGGTGAAGACTCCATGATGTAAAATGGGTATGTACTTTTGTTTTGGTGCAGATGGATGCCATGTGCCGGTATCTATCGATCTCTGTGCGTTTTCCGAGACCGATTATGAACGACTGATAGAATGGATAGATTCCCCGAGGGATCTTCTTCAGTGGGCAGGCCCCGTGTTCTCGTATCCATTAGATGCTCGTCAACTCCAGAACCATCTCGCTGAGGCAACTGGTGAAAACCCTACACGACAAGCGTACAAAGCCATCAAGTGACGTCGTCAGAGAGCTGGGTAATTCTGGTGAAGCACATCTTGAAGACGTTTCTCTCCAAGTTCCGGATGCTAATGGAGCGAGAGAGGCTTTCAACGAGATATTTCACCCTCTTTCCGAGCTCAATATCGGTGACAGTGAAAATTCATGGGTGGAATCGTTCAGCATTGCCGCTCAACAAGGGAATCAGCAAATCAATGTCGGCGCTTTGTTAGGAAATTAACCGTTTTCAGTGTAGGGCGAGGTTAGTGCCTCGTAGTGGAGTGTGTACCGCCAACCGGATGGATACGCTGTATCCTCTGTCCGGCGAACCGACACGCGAACAGGGGTGTCGTCCTCGTAAACGTCCGTTCGTAAGTAGCCATTTAGACGGACGAGACGGCAGTAGGACCAGAGACCGGGCCGACTCTTACCAAACATTAGATCCGAATTACGTTCTGGTGTTTGGTAAGAGAATCCAACCGTCGTGAACCTACTCACTGAAAACCAGCCTGAACGGTCGAACCAGTCGCTCTCGAATGTGGGAATGGCTCCCAAAAAGGGTTAAACCTCGAAGAAAACCTGTCAACTTCCCCGGCCTAAAGGCCGGCGCTTGTCGGTGGACTCCCGCTCTGGCCAATACTCTCGGCGGGTTCAAAGGAACCACTCGCGTTCAGCGTCCCCGACTTCAGGGCCAGTTGATGTGTGGCCCGTCCACGCGGAGACTTTGCCCCGCGTGGACGTGTTTGAAACCGATGTTCTTCGCCGCATTGTAATCGGCGTGAACCTCGTACCCGCACTTCGCACACGAAAAGTCCGCTTGCGACGTGCGATTGTTGCCGCATATCTACCCACCGGGTGAGCACTCGCCCAAGCGGTGAGCGGTCGCCTACCGAGAAAGTTCCGACTTGAGAAGTGAACTCTCTTTACTCATGACGGCTATTGAGCTCCTTCCCGATAGCAGTTAGATTCATCACAAGAGGCTGTCTGAGCCAATTCATGTCGCGGGGAGAGTAGATTGACCCACAATGGAACGACCCGAGTTCCTATGGCGGTGGTCTTCCGCCCGATTGGGATATTCGTCGAAAGAGGGTCTACAGGCGGGATGACTGGACGTGTACCCGATGTGGGCATCAGAGTGGTCCATATGCGGGGGGTGATGGGACACGTCTCCACGCCCATCACGTTGTTCCGCGCTCCGAAGGTGGGTCGAACCAGCTCTCGAATCTCACTACACTCTGTGAATCCTGTCACAATGAGGTGCACGACCACGATATCTTCGCGAGCGACGGCTGGGTTGGTGATACGGGCCGTGGAACCGGCCTTGGTGGTCGCTTGATTCGGGCACTCAAGTTCGTTGGCGCGACAGTTGTTGGGCTCTTCAGCTATCTTTTCGCTGTGTTGGTTGCTCTCAACTTCGTGAGTCCGACCGATGCGCCTCTCTGGAGTGCGCTCCCGTTTCCACCAACGTGGTGGGCAGGACTTGCAGCGGTGATTCTTTTAGTTGTTCTCGGAGCAATGCTCTGGCGGCCGCTACAGGTACTTCTGGGCTCCGTGCTTTCAATGGGCGGTGTCGCGTTGTTCGCCACCATGGTGATGCCCCAGATTGGATTTTCCCGAGTCATCGTTCTCATCGAGATCTTCACAGCCGTTCCTGCAGTCGGGGCACTCCTTGTGTACGGATTGAAACGGCTCTTTTGAGGACTATGCCCGACAGCTGGGCCATTATCTGATACTCAGATTGAAGTCCCGCTCGGCAATGGTGTATCCTTGCACAGCTAACGCTTCGTGTCGATAACGTTCAGCTACCAACCACTGTGGAAGTCGGCGAAGACCGAACTTGCGGGCTGATTCGTACTTGATCTCTATCGCTGTTTTTCGACCCTGTTCATCGATCGACACCAGGTATGTTCCCCATGCCTTCCCGTTGGCTGTGACAGTCAGCTCGAAGCCGTCGTGGGCTTCATTCTCACCATCCGACTGGGGCGAGCTCGTTTTTACTTCCATAGTTATCGAGACCAATCCGAAGAGATACGATATATCGTAGGCCCACCCCTCCGAAGTCGGACGGATGTCGTTAGCGAGTCCCCACTGGAAGGCAAGCACTCGTGGGGCCGCACCTCCGAATCTTGCTCGTGCCGTCTCAGCGCTCACGTCAGTTTCTAGTTTCATACTTCCGTGGCTCCTCAATAGTGGAAATCGAGCGAGAGCGAGAACTGCACTCGCTACAAGCAGTACTGGGATCAGAGAAAGTGAGAAAAGAGCGATCGTGACGACAGCAGCGAGGAGAAGAGACACTCCCCAACTAACTGGTCGCTCAACACGGCGATACCGCTGCACGACAGTAACAGCCTCCGAAGGTATCTCGACGTTCTCACGGGGATGGGACACATATAATCCGAGAATCGAAGAGGATAATTAATCTTCTCAACTGCTTCTCTATCTCGGAATAAATGAGTGGAGTACGACCATTCCTTTGATGAATTCAAATTACCAGCTTCAAGGATGGATGCCAATTGATGAAAAACTCTGAGGATGGGGCCAACCCAGAGGAGAATTGCTGCCGAGGCGAGTGAGCGAGCAAACATTCCGTGGACTCGCTTCCAGGTCCTCAACCTAGTCTGTACCGAGGTTAATATTTACTATAACTATTATTGAGAAGATAATATTTGGGACTATTCAGCCCCGATTACTTACTAAAAAACATCACTTCGGGGAAATTTCAGTCTTCCTACGAATAGCGCTTTCTAAGTTCTCAAGCTCACTGTCAAAATTAGCTTCAAAAAACTGCTCGACGCCCGGTATTTGTCCTTCAACAGTGAACCGATTCTTCAACCGCGTCCCTTCTTCAAGCTCTTCGAGGTCGTGTTCACCAATGATTCTCATGACGTCTGACCGACCAACAAACTCTACATGAGAGGGTGGATCACGTTTGGTGTCCTCGGTTTCTACAGTGATGGTACTATCAATCACTGAAATTGGTATCGAGAGATGCCAAGTGGCGTGAGTTTCGTCGTGAACTTCGAAGGATTCGACGACACTAATCGGTTCTGCGCGATTCTCTGGGTCAGTAATAAATTCCCAAACCTGGTCCGGTGAAGCATCCAGATCGAACGTACGCTCAACTCGGGTAGTCATATACATGACATCGGTTTGCTCAGTTAAGGCTTCGCCAAATCCGGTGAGAATGGCCGAATTCCTCCGATTATCAAGGAGGTATTGGTCCATCTTTTCTACCGACTGCCGTTCAAAATCCACTTGACCGGATATCACTACGCTCAACGCCTGGAAATACGGATGAGAGGTGAGATCTCCGCCTTCAGTACGCTATCCATTCAAACCTGAGTCATTGCCTATAGAATTCAAGGACATGATTGATACTGACACCCTGCTTGTAAATGTGTCATAATGAAACTGAACGTGCTGCTAAGCATTTCAATTAGGTACAAAAAAGAACTGGCACTCCGGAGAAGAGGGGGGTTACTTACACTCGTTGTGGGAAAATGATTCTTCCTCCCCGTCTCTACTTACTCGCGACACTGGACGTACCACACGGTAGCGGTGGGTTGCTTGCGGTGTGGTGGTATGTGGAACGAATTGGACGCGTTAGGCCGCCGTTAGTCTGGGTGGTTCGTCTCGCTATTTCGAGGATGGCTTACGCCCCCTGTGCTAACGACGGTTGCAAAAGCATCTAGCCGTGTTTGGAATGTCGGCGCTCGGACTTGCGGTTTCAGCCGACAGCCAATCCGACGAAGCCCAGCTGTCCACGTGATTGACCCCTTTCTGAGAGAGCGCGACAGATCCTCGCTGCATGCTCATCGACTCATACCACCGCCCGACGAGCGCAGCTATTCTTACCTAACACTAGAACGAGCTACTGATTCAATGTTTGGTAAGACACCCCGGAAGTCACTACTGGCTATAGGCTTGAAAGAAGAGTTCGAATCTAAGGGAAAGGCCACTGCCATTCGTTGTAAAGTAGCGATTCTTTCTTCTGCGCCTTTGCCTACTAATGGCATCAATACAACACTCGATATACACCGATCGGTTCACGAACTGGGTGGCTATATTATACTCGACCATATTGCAATAGAGGACTCTTCAAACAGTGGTACGCTGGCTTCCGCAAGGCGCAGCTACTTGATTGGGCTCTGCATATTCGTTGCGATGGATTTCAGTGAAAGCGACAAGGGAAAGCGAGTAGTTGACCAGCAAGGGAACACGATTGGTGCGGTTGATGATATCAGAGACGGCAATGCGTACGTCAAAAAGAGCGGCGAAGAGAAGGTCATTGATGCGATCACTTCCAGTCTCGGATGGGATGACAGCGCAATCCAGGAACTAGAAAGCAAGCACGTAGACTCGATTGACGATACCCAAATCAAAGTCCGAGAGCTCTAAAGAAGCGCTGGGACGTTATCCAAACTGCCATTTCGTCAGTAGTGTTCAAGCAATTGTATCCTCGTAGAACGACTGGGCAGGCCGCACTCCACGGTAGTAGCTAGTAGGCTGCAGGTGATTGCTCTATCCCGAGCAAGCTGACTCGGCGAGAACTCCATTCTTCGGCTCAACGAGACCTCTACGCTGGATGCAGACAAGACTACGGCCATCCGACTGCGAGACAAAGGAGATTACGGGAACAGCGGCTGTTTGAGGGTATGATCCCGAAACCGTTTGTCCGCCGCGCAACCCCGTGGTTACTCGCGTCAAATCCGAGTTTTGTTTGGCTGATTTGTGCAGGTCGTTAGGCATGTGATCCAGCGATAACCACTGGAACTGAGCGCAAACTCAGATGAAGAGGCGGTACTCGTTGGTTGCTCAGTAGCTTGAATCGCCTGCCGACGCTGGGGGGTTCTTACCTAACACAGAAATGAATCTTAGTTCGTTGTTTGGTAAGACCGTTTGGGAGTCACCGTCGACCAGTGATTGGTTCTGAGAGAAGAGGCGAACTCCGGAGGAAATCGCCTATACTCGTTGTAGGAGGGCGATTCTCCCTCCTTATCCCTGCTCACTAGCAGCACCGACACAGTACTCGACCCACCACACGGAAGCGGCGGGTTGTTTGCGGTGCGGTGGGGGCAAGGAACGAGTGGGTCTTATCAAACATGTCCGCTGAATCGGGCGCTTCACTGGTGGCCTGCTCCGTAAGACCTCGTTCTTCAACCTTCTCTCGGGCAATTCGGCACTGCTCGTCGCTTAGATCAACCAGTGTTACCTCATAGTCCTGTTCTGCGAGCCAGACTGTGTACCGACCTGCCCCGCCTCCAGCATCGAGTACGTGACCTCGATCTGGAAGATGCTCTCTAAGGTATTCTATAGTGTTCTCGAATTCGAATTGCGCTTTTCGCGTTGCTTGCAATCGTTTCCGCTCTTCATTACCGTATTCATTGTAGTAGTTCTCGGGGTTGAGTGCGGCGAACGGGTCGGCAGCATCATCCATTTTGGGACGAGACCGCTGGGGAAACACATGCAAGTTCCGCTCGCTTAGCGAATTAGTCGCGAATACCAATCTCAAGCGTTAAAAACAGCCGAACAACACCGGAGAGGAACACTCACATCATCAACCACACGAATTGCCACCAAGCTTACAAGAAGACAGGTACTAGCGCGCGTTGTGAACCAGACCAACCCGCACCCCGATAGCGGTTCTGGCTGCGCTGAGGCCGAAGGGGGCCCCTCGCAGCACCGAAAGTCGGTTCTCATCTGTCCCGAGTGCGGGCGCGAAGCGCCTGCGGAAGATGACTGGGTAAGGAAGCAAACAGACAGAGAGGATCGAATTGCCCTTGCTTGTCCCATCTGTGGGACTCACCTCGCGGTTCGAGGGAATTCCCCATCTAACGCCAACTTTGGACAAGACGTCCCTATTCCGGCGGTGTCGGGAACTACGTTTCCGCAATTAGCCGCCTCTGCTGGTTTACAAGCGACGGCATTGCAACTCGATCTCTGGACTCGTCTTTGGAATCGTTCGACTTCTAACCACGGTCAAGGTCGTTCTTAGGCGATACTGCGTATTCCTTTGCCACTCGGAGTTAGAAAAGCCGAAGGGGGGATTCGAACCCCCGGCAAGCTCCTTACAAGGGAGCTGCTCTGGCCAAGCTGAGCTACTTCGGCCCGCTCTCTGTAATCAGACCGTCGCCAAGTGAGTAAAGACTACGGATCACTCGGTATCTTCCGTAATACGATTCAGTTTTCTTCCAGAGAGCAATCGATACTCGTCAATTACTCGCTGGCTCGAATCGTCTGCCGACGGTACAATTCTTACCTAACATTGGAATGGCGATGCCGATTCGATGTTTGGTAAGACGGTTCGGGGATTACTACTGACTAGCGAGTGGTTCCAAGAGAAGAATCGATACTTCGGAGCAGAGAGGGTCACTTACACTCGTTGTCGGACGGCGATTCTCCCACCCTGTCTCCTCATACTAGCAGCACCGACGCAGCACTTGACGCACCACACGGTAGCGGTGGGTTGCTTGCGGTGTGGTGCGGGCGTGGAACGAGAGGGTCGTGTTGGACCGTCGTTAGTTTGTGGTGGTTCGACTCGCTATTTGGAGGAGGACTTACGCCCCCTCTGCTGACGACGGCTGTAAGAGCATCCAGCCATGTCTGGTGTGTTTGGTGAAGACGATCTTTCCGTTAGTGAGGTGCTCGACCTTCTTGCAGGCTCGGTAGACCTGGTTCCAAGCGAGGTCGTCTTCGTCGAGTTCGGTTTCGATGAGTGGCTTCAGTCCATCGCGAATGTTCCGGCCTTTCGGACCTTTCTTCGACCACTGCGTCCAGTTGCGCATGATGGCTGCGGCACGGTCCACCGAGGAGGTGATTTGGACGCCGACAGGATTGGTGTCGTCTTCGTCGGCGATCCGCTCCAAGGGGGTGCGCTTGGAATCGGATTCGCTCTCCGCCGGTTCGTTGGCGGAGTTGGTGTCTTTGACTTTCTTCGTGAGGCCTTCGATGATCTTGCCGAGGGGCTGGCCGGCGATCCAGACGTCATCGAGAGTGGCGTCTTCCGGGTCGACGCCGCGAACCTCGATGAGCTTGCTCACTTCCTCTCTGACGATGTCCCTGACTTCTTCTTCCATGAACCAGGGGTCGTCCTCGCTCTCGCTTGGAACTGAGACACTCGTGTCGCTGGTCGAGTCTGTTCGTTGTTTGTCGCTCTCTGCGTGTTCGGTGGTTTGTGTGTGAGGGTCTTTCCGTGGGGTGCTCTCGCTCATAGCGTATCCCCTTGTGGGCCGGATTGGTCGATGATCTCGATTCCAGTGAGGGTCGTCTCGTGTGATTGGTAAGCGACGTCGGATGTGGTTGCGAGGCGGGCTTTGGCGAGCCACTCATAGCATCCTAAGGCGGGGTGCTCGATCTCTCGGTGATTGCACTCACTGCAGTACAGTCGCGCGACCGAGACCAGTTGGTCTTCGACGGGGCGATAAGCGTAGGCAGTCACTTCGTCGCCCTCGCCGAGTTCTTTCGTGCAGTACTGGCAGAGAGCGGTGCCGCGGATGCCAAGACTCCAGCCCGTGATGGACTGTTCGGCCGCTGGAGCGGAATCGACGCTCATTCGCGTGCACCCCGCGTCGCACACTTCGGCGAGCAGAATACATCGTCGGTGAGGAGCGACTCGGTCCAACCGTCACCCAGAATTGTGGGTTGGTCGCAGTGCTCGCATCGTTCGATTGACTGTCCGCTAGAACGTTCGGCAGTTTCAAGGCTGCCGGAATTGTTGGCTTGCATGGGCTTTCGATCCGCCGTGAAGGCCTATGCTCGGATGTTGGCGCATCCGGGCGTTCTCTCATTGCAACGCCCCAAGGAGCACCGCCTTCACGCCCTTTACAACCACATGTATGGGTAAAAGTCTTCCTTTCCAGTTAGCTGTAACGGGAATGCTTTTGCTCATAAACCGTTATATCTACCTGTAATGCCACCTCAAACCCTATCAATGCCTGACCGCGACCAAGATACCGGCCGCTATACTGCGGAGTACTCTACGGCCGAGTTTCTTGAAGCCATCCAGAGTCTTGGTGGCGCAGGTGGAACTCAGGAGATCGCAGATGAGGTGGGATGCATCTACGATACGGCCTACAAGAAGCTCCGCCAGCTCGAAGACACCGACAAGGTACAGAGTAGAAAGGTCGCGAACGCCCGACTGTGGTCTGTAGCTGACGAATGAAGAACACGCCCCGGAAGCTGAGATAGTGGGAAGTCAAGCAGGAAGATGGTCTAAAGGAGTACCTTTTGGACACCACCAAGCGTCGCTTCCCGTGTTAAAATTTTTATCGTAACTCAACGTCAAGGCCGCAAACTCAGTAAATGGTCCGTCGTATCTGCCCCAAAGCGGGGCAGTTTGAGGGTTTGTTCTACGTTCCCGGTGGCGGTACGCACACTGTTCCGTCAGCGTTGGTGTAACAGTCTGGTTGGGGTCTTGGAAGACCAGTCGTACCTGATCCACTGGAGGAACTGGGATCTCCTACGCTGGGTCCACTCGTAGTGGTACTAGTCGCTGACGCACTTGCTGCCCCCATCATTGCGACGGCCGAGAAAACGACCATTACAACGAGGACAGCGCGAGTTAGCTTTCTCATGGGACTGACTCTGCGAGACGACGATTGCCATTTTCGCTGTCAAGCAATCTCGCCAATATAATATTTCGACACACTCTAGTAAATATTTCCAAATTTTGGAGTATATAAGAACCTGACAGGAAGAGACACCTTTGCGAGCGACTCACTCGCTGCTCGCCGCTTCGATCCGTGGGTCGAACACCCGATGGGCAACGTCCTGTAGCAGATTGCCTGCAACCCCGAAAAGAACGATCACCATCGTTGTGCCAAGGACCACAGGCAGGTCACGACCCTGAACCGCAACAAGTCCTAGTGACCCTATCCCTGGAATTCCGAAGACGTACTCAATGACGAATATGTTCAGCACGAGGAGTCCGAGCATATCGGCGAAAAACAACGACAAGAGTGGGATCGCTGCGTTACGGAGGAGATGACGTCCAACACGCCCGTTCGTTGCTCCTTTCGCCCGTACGAGTTTGATGAATTCGGCATCGATATATTCGAGTGATTGCGCCCGAGTGTATCGAAGCTGGCCCGCGAATAGCGTGGTGCCGAGCACTGCAGCGGGAAGTGCCGTCGTACGGAGGAACTCACTCCCATTCCGAATTCCCAACCAACCACCGGTACCGACGAGGACGAGAGCAATGGTTCCAAGCCAGAAATTCGGGAAGCTGAAGCCAAGGTAAGCGACACTCGTTCCCAGCCTGTCGAGCAAGCTTCCTTGGTGGGTCGCCGAGTAGAGACCCGCTCCGAGACCACAGACCACTGCAAAGAGAACTGCCGGTAGCACGTACCGAAGAGTATGACCGAGTGCGTTTCCAACCAGCCCGATGACTGGAACGTTTGCCGCGTATCCCGACCCATACGATCCGCCGAACGTCGTCTGTCCGTCCGCTCCGTATGACTCTCCCCAGTCGAACGTCGTATACGAGACCAGCACGTTCTCGTAGCGTTCGAGGAACGGTTCGTTGAGGCCGCGTTCGGCTTTGTACGTCTGTAGCTGCTCCCACGCATCCGTCTGTTCGACGGGAATACGCTGGTTGTTTGCCTGAGAGGTCGCGGCGTAGGTAAGCTCACCGACACGAGGGTCTGGGGTAAGAGCGACGAACACGAACACCGTCGACAGCACGAGATACGCCGCGAATACTGCAAAGACCACTCGCCGAGCGACCCACCATCCTCGACTCATACAGAGATACCCAACAAATCATGTCGTCGATGCTCGCTCTTCAAGTCGGAACTGAGGCTCATTGGACGGGATTCGATCTCTATATCGATGGTCACAGATCGCCGTGAGCTGAACATCCGGGTATAGTACCCATGTGAAACCACGATACAATAAACGTTGACCCGCTTGATTTCTCGCTCAACTCCCGGGCGGGAAACACTTATTTTCCATCCTCGTCCATCGATCACAGTCATCGATGTCAACGGATACCGGTCTGGGTTCCGACCCTGCGCTCGAACCGATCGACTGGGCGGAACTCGATGATGGTCGACTCAGCCTCGAATGGAGGACGTGGGGACTTCTGCTGGCACTCTTCGCGATCGGCGCACTGTTTTGCTACGACTATTTCACGAGCTATCGACTTGCGGTCGGTGCATGGTATACGCCAGCGCGCCTTGACTGGCTTTTCTTACTCTCGTTGGTGGTATTCGTCTTCGTCGTCGTCGTTCCGTTGTTCACGGACTACGAACGAACCCGGCGGTACTGGCAACGCTTCCGAAAAAATCGCCTTGCTGTGGTTTGTGCCGCCTATCTCGTTCTGTTCTTCATTCTTGGAATCCTGAGCCTGCTCGTTCTCGGTCGTCCGAGTACCAATATCGAGTACGCGAATCAGCCTGCGCTATTCGCCACTATCGAGTCCGGAACGGTCGCGCTCAACTGCGCTGGTCACGTAACTGGCCCTGCCGTCCAACAGCTCTGCCACGGCAGCCTCCGATTTCCGTTCGGTACCAATGACGTCGGCCAGAGTGTCCTCAGTCTAACGATCGCGGGGTTCGGAGTGAGCCTCCTCGTCGCTCTCGTAACGTCTATGATAATGGTTCCTATTGCAACGGTCGTGGGCGTTGTTGCGGGGTACTCGGGTGGATGGGTCGACACAGTCTTGATGGGGTATGTGGATGTTCAGCAGACAGTCCCCGCTTTTGTAGCGTACATCATCCTTGGATTCGTCTTTGGGCAAAGCCTCTTTCTCATCATCCTCGCCTTCGGTCTACTGAGTTGGGGCGGTGTCGCCCGCCTCGTCCGTAGTGAAGTGATCCAGCGGCGCGGTGAACTCTACGTCACCGCCGCTGAGAGCGCGGGCGCGAACCGTACGACGGTCATCCGCAAACACATCCTTCCCAACGTCTCGTCGACCGTGTTCACGGCCACGACCCGACAAATCCCACTGTTAATTCTCACTGAGGCAGCGATCTCCTTTATCGTCGTACTAGGCGACGAGAACGTCCCATCGTGGGGTCAGTTCATCAACAGCGTTACGACCGAAACGGGTGGCGTGAACGTGGAGCTGTGGTGGGTTTGGGTTTTCCCACTTGTCTTCCTCGTCGTCACGGTGTTCTCGTTCAGCGTCGTGGGTGATGCACTCCGGGACACGCTTGATCCGAGGTCGAGCGCATGAGTGACCCACTGCTCTCGGTCGAGGATCTTAGAACACACTTTCACACTTCGGCCGGCACGGTCAGAGCGGTCGATGGCGTGAGTTTTGCCGTTCATCGTGGTGAAACAGTTTGTCTCGTCGGAGAATCTGGGTCGGGAAAGACCATCGCCTGCGAGTCGCTCACCAAACTGTTCTCGAGTCCACCGGGAGAGCTCGTCGACGGTCGGATCGAGTTCGATGGGATGGACCTCACGGCGCGCTCACCAGCGCGGCTCACCGATATCCGTGGTGGACGGATCGCACATGTGTTTCAGAATCCTCAGGGAGCGCTCGATCCGGTCTATTCGATCGAGGCACAGCTCAGAGAGTCCATTCGGCTCCACCGTGATGTTTCAAAAGGGGTTGCTCGCGAGCGTGCCGTCGAACTGCTCGATAGAGTCGGGATCCCGAACGCTGCGACCCGAATCGCGGAATATCCGCACGAGTTTTCTGGTGGAATGAAACAACGGATCGTCATCGCGATGGCGCTCGCCGCCGAACCCGACCTATTGGTCGCCGACGAACCGACCACGGCACTCGACGTGACGACACAGGCAGGGATCCTCGATCTCTTGAACGATCTTCAGGCCGAACACGACATGGCGGTCCTCTTCGTGACACACGATCTCGGAGTCGTTGCGGAGATGGCCGACCGTGTCGTGGTACTCTACGCTGGAAAGGTGATGGAACGCGGGAGCGTCGAAGACGTGTTCGAGTCGCCAGCCCATCCATACACTCGAGCTCTCTTTCGGTGTCTTCCGGGCCGCGGTGAGCGACGCGAAACCATCGAGGGCGACCTCCCGAGCCCAACCGAACCGCCGGCTGGCTGTCGGTTCCACGCTCGATGCCCTCACGCGATCACGGAGTGTCGTGAGGGAACTCACCCCCGACTTCGGCCGACGGAGACCGAATCCCACACCGCTGCGTGTGTCTTCTACGAAGAGGGTCGTGACGCCTCGGCGATCCGAACCGACGACGAACGAGCGGGCGACGGACGAACCGGTAACCGCTCGGGGCCGACTCGGACTGATGACGGACGAAATTCGAACGATAGGCAGAAAGGCGGTGGCGCACGATGAGTGACGATCCACTGCTTTCGGTCCGTGGCCTCGAAAAACACTATCCGATAACCGAGGGACTGCTCGACCGCGAGACGGGACGAGTCCGTGCGGTCGACGGCGTCGATTTCGACCTTCGACGAGGGGAAACACTCGGTCTCGTTGGAGAGTCAGGATGTGGAAAATCCACCGCTGCACGGACGCTGCTTCACCTCGAGGAACCGACCTCCGGTCGGGTAGTCTTCGATGGCGACCCCATCGGTGATCAGGGGGATGCAGCACGGAAGCGGTTTCGACAACGGGCGGGCATGATCTTTCAAGATCCGACGTCGAGCCTCGATCCTCGAATGACGATCGGCGAAGCGGTGGCCGAACCCGCAGCGATCCATGGACTGCGGGACCACGACCGCCGCCGCAACCGATCGAAGGCTTTGCTCGAACGGGTTGGACTCTCGGTCGACGATTACGACCGCTATCCCTACGAACTCTCGGGTGGAGAGAAACAACGCGCTGCGCTCGCACGGGCGCTGATCCTGAATCCCGACCTGCTGGTCGCGGACGAGCCTGTGAGTGCGCTTGATGTGAGCGTGCAATCCGCGGTACTGGAGTTGATAGCCGACCTCCAATCGACGCTCGGCCTCTCGATTCTTCTTATAACTCACGATATGAACGTCGTGCGCGACGTCTGCGATCGAGTAGCAGTGATGTACCTAGGCGAGATCGTAGAGAACGGCCCCACCGCCGAGGTATTCGCCGAGCCTATGCATCCCTACACGAAAGCGCTCCTCGCATCGGTTCCGACACCCGACCTCACCACCCGTGGGGACCATGCGCACTTGGCGGGCGAAGTTCCGGATCCTGCCGATCCACCTACCGGATGTCGGTTCCACACGAGGTGTCCTGCGGTGATCCAGCCTGCCGAGTACGATCTCGACCAATCAGTCTGGCGGAATCTCCTCGACTTCGGAGTCGCGATCCGCGACCGGACGCTCGACGCTAAGGCGATTCGGAAGCGACTCGTTTCCGAGGGGAGCGCAACGAGTACCACAGCAGTCTCAGACCCCAAGCTCCGAGCGGCGATTCGAGAGGGCTACGATATCCCGAGCGAACTGGACGACGCGGATGCGGAACGAGCGGTCGCTGCGGTACTTACGGACGTCGCTGAGCAGAACATCGCGACCGCCGAAGAACGATTCACAGAGGAGTTCTCGACGGTCTGTGAACGGGAGTCGCCTGAGAACCAGGAGATGACGACCGGCCATTCAGCAACCTGCCATCTCTTGTGACGCACTATTGCACCCAGAAGTCGGTCGACTGACGCTTAATCCAGGTTTCTGTAACGGCGAAGCTTGAGAGTGTTGGGCCGAGATACGAGCGAAACATTGCTTATGGTGGATTTCGTGCGTTGTTCAGCTCAGCTACCGAATCGGTCTCGTATGCACGACGCCAGAGGTTCAGCACTGCCCGAGCGACGAGTCGGGGTTCTTCGACCGTGATGCACGACTGGCGGGCTGTTTTGGACGCTGCCGCTGGGGGCTCGTGAAAGTGCTTTTCGGGCGAATGGTCGTTCGGATGTCGGTCGAAACGCCAGTTGACATCGGCTTCGTCCACGTAATGAAATCGGTACGCATCGGTCGTGTACCAAGTGACGTCTAATCGGGACCAGCTTGCCTCTCCGATACCATCGGCGAACCGGATATGAAGCTCGCGGGGAGCAAGAACTGAGTCGAAGACAGCTTCCTCGATGAGGGGGTCATCACGAAGAAATAGGTCCCGTATTGCTTGCATATCCGCCACATCGGGAGCGCCGACATCACCAGTTAGCTCCTCTAAAGGGATCCCGTAGGAAGGTGAACCGCTCATCCCTCAGACTGATGCTCCGAACTCGGACTCGCGGGCGAAGGCCCCGTGATTTCCCCGGTCGCTATGAGAAACGCCACTTCGACTATCGGTATCAGGGGTGAAATCATAGAGCGCGAGAGCGGCTTGAGCGACATCGAGATCTCTTTCGAGCGCGCGCCACTCCGCGAGGATATCCCACTCGGCATCGTCAACTGAGGCGAATTGGAGTGCCAAGTCGTCGGGATCGGTTGCGTCGTACTCCTCCTGATAAGTGTGAATACGCTCTCGGAGGTTTCGGATTCCATTCGTCAGCTCTTCACGCGATAGCTGTGCATGCAGGTCTCTGATACGCTGCATTGCGACTGTCTGAGGTGAGCGCTTGTACTGCTTCCCGTGTCCCGTCGTGACTGTCTCAGCGATGCCCGCTTCAGTGAGGATCTCGAGGTGCTTCCGGGCGGTGGGTTCGCTTACACGGGCCCGCTCGGCGAGTTGGCTCGCATATTGCGGGTGAGTGGTCGAGCGAAGCACCTCACGAATCCGCTCGAATGGTGTCGTCTCGTCTTTCCACTCCTCGACGACGGTCTCGTTGATGTCGCCGTCCCAGAGGTGATCTCTATCTACCATGCTCTATCTTGCTCCTCGAAGAAAATATAGCTGTTCCTGACTATGCTATAGTTACCATTCTTAATTCATGACGCGAAGGAGTACCTTTTCGACACCTCTCAGATGCCGTTCTTACGGTGTGCGATTGGCGCGCTAACCTCAGCTACTGGTTTAGACAGTGTGGACCACAGTGCCCTTCTTACCAAACATTTAATCGAGCACATCGCTCCAATGTTAGGTAAGATTACCGGACGATTTCGACATTAATACCGGGCACAGATTCTGAAATCGAGGATATTGACTAATCGAACTATCAGAACTCTCTTCGGTGAGAATGAACTGCAGGACGCTGATACCGACGAATTCCCGGGTATCCTCAGCGATTGCTCTCAGAGGCGGCATAGTTCTCTCGGTTGGTATAACGAAGCCTAGCAGCACTTTTCCTGAGCCACAGTGAAATGTGGAGTGGCTCAGTACTGACTCGCTGTCGACGAGCTGCTGGTCACCGCAGTCATTTACTGTAGTTGTAAGTAGCTTATAGAGGTGTGAACAGCATATTGACCAATCAACCCTCGGGAATTACGACGCCAACACCGAGTCAGAAGACAGTACATGGATCTGTCATAGGTCACGGCAACAACACGGTATTCAGGACTGGTTTTGTACACCTGTCTTCAAGTACGATTACCACCCAATGTCAGAGGATTCTTCATCCGAAAGTCGAGGCCAAATCGGTGAATTAGCCCGCGAGCTGGATGCATTGTCGCTCTCCGAACGTCTCAAACTCGATCGACGCACATGGATTCGTATCGGTGGTGCGCTGGTGCTGTACGTAGTCTTACTCTGGGTACTCGTGACATATGTCGTGCCCCCATTTACGCCGACTTCGGCAGAAGGGACGGCACTCATCTTGCCGGTGGTAATCGTCTCGGCATTCGTCTTTGAGACGCTGGATTCGGCGTCAGGAATGGGATTCGGTGCAACGATAGGTGCCTTGCTGTTCGTTCTCGGTTATGACCCGCTTGCAGTCACACCCGTTCTGTTGCTCTCAGAGGGGGCGACTGGTATCGTCTCTGGGCTGTTCCATAACGAATTCAAGAATGTCGAATTCGGCACCAGCTCGGATTCAGCGGTCGAATCGACCCGAGTTCTTGGTATCATCGTACTACTGGGTGTACTCGCGGTAGTGGTTTCGGTTATTCTCACGTATCTGCAGTTTTCGATTCCGGATGCGTACATTAAGAGTTACGTTGGGGTAGTCGTACTGTTGATCGCCTCGACAACGCTGGTTCAGAAGTACGCTGGTGAAACGACAGAATATCGACCTCGATTGTTGGTGGGATTCGCGATATTCGCCGGGCTGAACAAGGGTATCGCTGGAAGCGGCTACGGGCCAGTGCTCACACTGGGTGAGATCCTCTCAGGTGTCTATGAGAAGAGCGCGACCGCGATTACATCAATGTCGGAAGGGATCGTTTCGATAGCGGGGATCGCGACGTTCTTCGGGATCACAGCCGCAGGTGTTGAGCTCAACTTAGTATTGCTTCCGTCGGTGTTCGCCGGCGGGTTCCTCGCATCGATCTTCTCCCCGTATACGGTCCGAGCCCTTCCAAACCGCGCGCTACAGTACCTTGTTCCGGGCTACGCGCTGGTATTAGTTGCAATTCTTTTCAGTCAGGTCCTCTGAGAGGAGCGCCTTTTTGACACGGGCTCTTTCCGGCGACAAACACTACTGGATTTCGCTCTAAGGAAGTGCATGCCTGTCTCGTCACTTTCCAACCCATCGTCTCCAGAAGCTTTTGAGTATCTTCAAACGGGCTTCGAGCAAAACGCGATGGTTACGGTTGTTGGAGGTTGTACAGTCGACTACGATGGTCGAGCCACAAGCCATCTTCCTCTCGGTGAGCGATTGGTAATTCTGAAACCAGATGGAACACTCCTTGTCCATCGAACTGAACAGCATGAACCTGTGAACTGACAACCACCTGGGTGCCCACACACTGCTCGGCTCGACGATGACCAGGAGAAGCTTGTTGTCGAAAGTGTTCGCTCGAATCCTCACGAAGAAATCACGGTTGCGTTCCACACGGTACTTCAGCTCTCGCTCTTGGAGTTAGAGGATTCACCTACTCTCGCTTTAGAGGGAAGCGAAGAGGATCTTCGCCAACGAATTCTCACTAACCCTGATGTCTTAGAAGAGGGGTTCGTCGCTCAGATGACCGAGCGTGAAACCGCTGCTGGAGCGATCGATATCTATGGAAAGGACGCCAATGTGATACCGACAGTCGTTGAACTCAAGCGACGTCGTGTGGGGCCAGATGCGGCAGGCCAATTGAACCGATATGTGAACGCGCTCCGTCGGGAACTCCCAGTTGAGAGGTCGGTTCGTGGCATTTTGGTCGCGCCATCAGTTACTGACCGCGCGGAGCGACTCCTCGCTGAACAGGGCCTCGAATTCACCGCGCTAGAGCCGAGTTCACCGGACTCCCAGCCGACTCAACTCTCAGAATTCGAGCGGACTGATCGTAGTTGATCGGGAAAACAGCCCACTCCTCAATCAGAGAGGAAGGGATGAGTGAACCTGATCGATGGCCTGCTCTTGCTCTCTTTGCTTGGTGCTGACACCGACTACTTCTAAGCCGAAGGGGGAATTCGAACCCCCGGCAAGCTCTTTACAAGGGAGCTGCTCTGGCCAAGCTGAGCTACTTCGGCCCGCTCCCCATAGTTGAACCAGCGCTAAGCCAATAAAGTCCGTCGTTATCCCCTCTCACTGCATGAGGCCTCCGTATCGGACAAGGTCTGTTGACTAAAGGGTTAAATCTTGGATACCTTTGTTCAACATTACTATCTATATTCCAACTAATGATGTCTTTGGCATTCTCAATGATGAAGAATTCTTGTCCTCGCTCGGTAAGAAGAACCCGCGAACCATAGTTCTAAAATCACTATGATTGTCGGAAAATAACTGGCTACTGGCAGGGGGTTCTCAAAGTTCATGATGTCTAATAACTGAATATCTGCAGATAGACGCGTACCGTTCCGGTGTGACCTGATTTCAGAACACCCGTCAACTGGGTGGGGCTAGCGAGGATACCTCTGGTCCGAACCAAGTCAGCTCTAGCTTTGACCGTGGCGGCTCCTCGGTATCCGTACAAACTGGAGATAGCTAAGGCCACCTAGAGCGTACTGTCTCAAAACTCATCGTCGGGATCTCGCGAGCTACGCCAGCACAGCTTTAGTGAACAGATCGGTCGTCAGTCATTTCAATGTCCTCTACTGGTTCAGTGTTGCCGAAATCCGGTGTTGGTCCATCACTGGGGGCCACCCACGAGGCAGCGTTTGCCAATACTTGTTGGATGGCTTCATCGTGATAGATGGGATAGGTTTCGTGGCCGGGACGAAAATAGAACACACGGCCATTTCCACGATGGTAACAACATCCGGATCGGAATACTTCCCCGCCCTCAAACCATGAATTGAAGACTAAGGTATCGGGTGCTGGGATATCGAACCGCTCGCCATACATTTCCGCCTCGGGTACCTCAATGTATTCGTCTATCTCATCCGCGATCGGATGGCTTGGTTCGATAACCCAAAGACGTTCTTTCTCTGCTGCTTCGCGCCACTTTAGTGAACACGTCGTCCCCATCAACTGTCGGAAAATTTTCGAATAGTGGCCTGAATGCAGAACGATGAGACCCATTCCATCGAGGACCCGTTGATAAACACGGTTCACGATCTTATCTTCAACCTCCTCGTGCGCTGCGTGCCCCCACCATGTCAGTACATCAGTGTCGTTGAGCACGCTCTCAGTGAGCCCATGCTCGGGTTCGTCGAGGGTTGCAGTTCTCGTTTCGAATCCTTCGGATTCGAGCGCACCAGCAATAACTGTGTGAATCCCCTTAGGATATATTTCCCCAACAGTATCGTTCTCCTTCTCATGACGATATTCGTTCCAGACTGTAACCGATGTCATAACTGCGCGTTTAACGGTTGCTCGTAAAGCATTGTTCGTTTTGGAGCCTCATGATAGATATACTGGTACAGACGATCTTTCCAGGATCAAACCAGTCGAAAAGCCAAATTCATTGACCAACAGCTCCCTCTATAGAGGTCTCAACACTCTTTCAGTACCGAGAAGTGACAAATATGGAAATACCGTCCAAATACACGCTACACGGAAGTTTGGTTACTCGATCTCGACTGCGCGTCCCAATTCTGCGGAGCGTTGGATAGCATCAAGGACTTCCTGGACCCGGAGGGCTTGTTCAGGGGTGTTACGTTCGGGTGGCCTCCCAGTACGAATGCTCGTAGCGAACGCCCGTTGTTCGGCTGCAATGGGGTCCACATCTCGAGTTTCGATTGAGGCATTAACGAAATGAGGGGTCCCGATCGTCTCCGCTCGGTGAATCGTGAGATCTTCGGTTCCTCGATCGAGCGTCGCGCCTGCCTCCGTTCCTTGAACCACGAATTCGTCGGTGGGTTCACGGTCGGCCGCCCACGCACATTCGAGCGAGATCGTCTGGCCGTCCGCACAGCTCAGAAACGCCGTCGTCGAATCGTCGACATCAAACTGTCCTGGTCCCGAATCTTCGCCAAACATATCGAGATAAGTATACTCATCACGAGTACCGAATTGACTTCGAGTCTGACCAAGCACCTCGTTAATCTCAGGGAAATCCAGAAAGTAGAGTGCGAGGTCGATTGCGTGGACGCCGATATCGATTAGCGCTCCACCACCCGCTGCATCCTTCTGCGTGAACCATGACCCACGACCCGGGATCCCGCGTCGTCGGACGTAGTTGGCCTCGACGTGGGTAATTTCACCCAATCGGCCTTCGTTTTTGTAACCATCGACCACCTCGACGGCGGGCAAGAATCGGTTTTTGAATCCCACCATGCACGTCCCTGATGCATCCTCGGCGGCGGCAGCGATTCGTTCAGCGCTTTCGAGAGTATGGGCAAGGGGTTTTTCGATTAATACGCTTAGACCCAAATCGAACGCTGACGTCGCTTGCTCTTCGTGATATTGGTTTGGCGTTGTGATCACAACCCCATCGGCACCTGCCTCGGCGAGACCGTTGAGGCTTGCATAGGTTGGGACATCAAACGTTTCTGTAAAGCGTTCGCGCGCCTCAGGGTCAATATCGACGCCGCCAACGAGATCTGCCTCAGTTTCACCGAGGCGGGTCGCGTGAAATGACCCCCAGTTACCAAGCCCAACAACACCGATTCGAACCGGCTCCATCGAGTCCATCAAAAAAGATCGTGAGTCAGCCACATATGATTGCTTTGCTCGATGTGCTGTTAATATAATGATATAATAGCACCGGTCGTATTAAGCCAAACACCATCTGTTGTTTGTACTGCATGGCCACGACTATCGGCTTTATCGGAGCTGGGGGCGTCACTGCCTGGCAGCACTTTCCGAATATCGAACACATGGATGATGCCGAGGTCGTCGGCATCTGCGACATCGATGAATCGACACGGTTGAACGCAGCTGAGCGTTTCGACGCCGCGGCTTACACTGACCCTGAGGCATTATGCGAGAGCCACGACCTCGATGCGGTGCTCGTGGCTGTTCCGCCGTTCGCACACGGACCACCGGAACACACTGTCATTGACCATGATATCAACCTCTTTGTTGAGAAACCGCTTGGCCTCGATATCGACACTGCCCGAGCGATCGGTGATGCTGCCGACAACGCTGGTCTTGTAACCCAAGTCGGGTACATGAACCGCTACGCCGACGTGATTGAGCAGGCGAAGGACCTCATCGAAGATCGAACCGTCTCATTTGTTTCCGGCCACTGGATCGGTGGAGTTCCCAGTACGGGGTGGTGGAGCGTTGCCGAACAGTCTGGTGGACAGGTCGTCGAACAATCGACACATATCTTCGACCTTGTGCGGTATTTCGCCGGCGAAGTCGAACGAGTCACCGCCTATGGGGGCCAGGAAGTCAACACTGACGAACTCGATTTTCCAGACACGACGACAGCATCGATGTATCACACGAATGGGGCGGTTAGCCAAGTTCTCTCGTCATCAGTTGCCTCCGAGGAGAGCGTCGGACTCGAACTTGCTGGCGATGACTTCCTGCTTGATGTTGATCTGACCGAGAGACGCCTCAGGGGTACCGTCGATGGTGAAGATGTTAGCTATGATGGAAAATCTCTCGACGAGGCCTTTCGTTCCGAAGTAAGTGACTTCTTTGAGGCGGTCAGCTTGGATGATGCCAACCGTCCGCGCTCACCGTATGCCGACGCCGAGCGGACATTCGGCCTTACTCTCGCGGTCAACGAGTCGATAGCGACCGACGCTCCAGTATCTCTCGGGGAGCGCTGATGGTTCGCGTTGGTGTGACGGTCCCGATGGTCTTCGAGAACTGTACGACAGTAGAGGGTATCGAACGAGCAGCAGAGGCGGGGGCGGATGGTGTCGAATTCTTCGACTGGGAAAGTGAGGACATAGACGCCCTTACGCGTGCGGCAGAGGATTCCAACATTGAGTTATTCGGAACCCTCGCCGCTGGCGCGGGGTCGAACATCGATGACCACGAGAGTGCGGCACTGGTACGGCCGGCAAACCACGATGTCGCAGTTAATGATATCGAACGCTCGCTTGAGACCGCCGCCACTCTCAGCTGTTCGACGCTTATCGTCACTGTCGGCCCTGAACAACCCGAGCTCGATCGCCAGACACAGCGCGAAGCGATCATCGACGTACTTCAGGCGGTTGCACCGACGGCCGAACGGCTGGAAGTCACCATTGTCGTCGAACCACTGAACGTCGTAGTTGACCACCCAGGATATTTCCTCACCACATCGTCAGAAGGCGCCGAAATCATTGAAGCAGTTGATAGCCCAAATGTGAAACTCCTGTTTGATATCTACCACCAACAGATAACTGAGGGAAACATCATACAGACGCTCAGGGAACATATCGATTCAGTTGGACACATACACATCGCGGACGTTCCAGGCCGTCACGAACCGGGCACAGGTGAACTCAACTACGGAAATGTTCTTCGAGCCCTCGCTGAGACCACATACGAGGGGAACGTCAGTGCCGAATTTGTTCCGGAGAGCGACCCCGCCGACGCAGTCAGCTCAGTTATCGAGATAGCCGATAACTGCTGACCCACTTTCCTTCAGCGCTTGTCAAGAAAGCGATTTTCAACAGTTCTCCGCCAACGTCTTCGGGAACAATCATACTAATGGTGAGGATCGAAGTAGGCCAATACGATGAATTCCGCTGATACCGATGACTCGATCGTTGCTGTGTTGAGCAGTATTGGGCTCTCGGAAGCATCGATACGGACGTACCTCGCGTTGCTATCCCGTGGTGAGTCGACAACCCGACCACTTGCCGAGGACGCCGGAATCACCCAACGTGCAGTCTACGACATTGTCGAAAGACTTGCCGACCGTGGACTAGTCCACGTCAACGACCACGCATCTCCGACAACAGTGCGTGCTGTTTCCCCTGACGAAGCAATTTCAGGCTTGACGAGCCAGCTCGATTCGATACGACCCGAACTTGAGGAGCGATTCGTTGAGACAGCGCCTCAGACAACAGACATCCAAATGATCAAGAGTCGTGAGACGGTTCTCAAACAACTCCATGAGGCGGTTGAAACCGCAAGCAACGAAGTTCTCCTCTCTATCCCGGCCTTCCTCTATCCGGAGCTGGAACCAACCCTCAAAATAGCAAGCGAGCGCGGCATCTTCATTTTGCTCATCCTCAGCGGACCGAACGAACTGGACGAAACTCCGGAGTCGTTTGACAGTGTCGCCACTGCTGTTCGCCGCTGGAAACAAGACCTTACCGTCGTCTCTGTCGTCGACAACGAGACTGCGATGATCGGCGACCCGGCTCTCCTGTCGGATACAAATACGACAGAAGAGTACGTATCTCTCTCACAGCGACATTTGGCGGGATCGGTCGCTGGCCTCTATCTCAGTGGCTACTGGCCCGCGAGCACCGAGGTATTCGTCGTCGACCCGGAGGAGCTTCCACGAACGTTCGGATGGTTCAGGCGAGCATTACTTTACGCGACACTCCATTACCACGCTGGGCAAAATCTCCATGCAACCATCGAAACGACGACTGACGATACGATATCCGGGCTGATAATCGACCTTCGACAAGCTCTGGTTGAGCCCTTCAACAATGAGTTCGCTCTCGAACAGGTTTTCGTCGTCGAAAGCGATGCTGGCTCGCTGACCATCGGTGGCCCCGGATCTTTCGCCGAAGATTACGAGGCCGACTCGGTGACACTTCGTCCACTGGAGTAAATAATCCCATCCACCTGCTCTGAATATTCAAATCTTGAAGAGGCCATTCTTCCAGAAGATTTATTGTGTAACATGTTAAAACGGAACAGACCGTGATGAAAGACAGAACTCGGTGTACCCTTCCCGCCGACCGGTCCCTCGCTGGCTGGCACGGACAGCTATCGGGGAGAACGTGGCACTAGGCCCATGAATCAGAATCACTCGCTCACTCGGCGAAAGTTCGTTGCGACAGGTGGTATTGGGATGGCAACGGCCCTCACTGGCTGTTCAACGAATGTACTGAGCCAATCGGCATCAACCACCCCCACCATCTCTGCGTCGAGCTGGGCAACAGGGACCGAGGATGAGATCGTTACTCGGATCCTCAGTGAGTACGATCAGGCTCATCCGGAAGTCAACGTCGTCTATCAAAATATCCCAAGCGGTTTCGACCAGCAATTGAAAACGGAGTACGCCGGTGGCACTGAACCGGATGTATTCTACCTCAGTGCTGAGGAAGCGCCCCAGTACATGGAGAATGAGGCACTACTGGATATGACTCCGTATATCCAGAACGCGGCGTACAATGTAGACGGCCTCATTGACAACCTAATTTCAGCCTTTCAGCACCAGGGGAAAACATACGGTATTCCGAAGGACTATACACCAGTTGGGATCTACTACAACGAGGCCCATCTCCAGAAAGCGGGCACGAAGACAACTTTCGATACATGGGACGACTTTCGGACAGCACTTGAGGATGTCAAACGGAAGACGGAGATTGAGTACCCACTGGCATTCAACAGCGAACCACGCGAGACGTTCCTCCCTCTTGTCTGGCAGAACGGCGGCGCCGTTCTCAACGAAGATGGAACAGAATGTGTGATCGGTTCTACAGAGGCCATTGAGGCCCTCCAGTTCCTCATGGACCTCTACGATGATGGCCTCGCGGGGATGTACAGTGCCGAGATTCCTGTCGACTGGGGCGCTCCAGCACTGGGCGAAAACCACACTACAGCGGCGATGGGTGGTGCGTGGTTCGTTTCGGCACTTCAAGAGGAATACCCCGAAACAACGAAGTCACTCCAAATGGTGAAGCGAATGCCGAAACCGCCCGGTGGCGAGCGAGCCACATTGCTGTTGACAACGGCGTGGGCCCCATCCGCGACGCCAACCGACAAAAAAGGAGCCGCTGGTCTCGTGAAGGCGTTGACGAACCAGCAGGGCATGTGGGCATGGGCAAAGACTGGGACTGCACTCCCTTCCCGGCAATCACTGTTGGAGCGCAACTTCTACAACAAACAACCGCTGCTCGGGAATATTGCGAACTTGACCGAGGGCGGATACCCGCTCCAGTTCGGTCTCAACACCGGACGCATCATCGATACCGTTCTCTCGGAGGTTGAGGGGGCGGTCAGTGGAGACAACTCCGCGGACAGCGCGATGAAATCGGCCGAACGGCTAATCAACAACAACATCCTCTCATAATGGCAAACGCAACACTAACGAACGTAACCAAGCGCTTCGGCGACGGCGGCGACGCAGTTGTCGCCGTTGATGATGTCTCAATCGAGATCGAAGATGGGGAGTTCATCGTCCTCGTTGGTCCATCTGGGTGCGGCAAGTCGACGACGCTTCGTCTCATCGCCGGTCTCGAAACCATTTCCGACGGCGAGGTCGCAATCGACCAGCGCGTTGTCAATGACGTGAAACCGAAGAACCGTGACATCGCGATGGTCTTCCAGAATTACGCGCTTTATCCACAGCGAACGGTTCACGGCAACATGGCGTTCGGTCTTCGGATGACGTCGGACCTCTC
Organism: Halococcus salsus; assembly: GCF_009900715.1. Classification (NCBI taxonomy): domain Archaea; kingdom Methanobacteriati; phylum Methanobacteriota; class Halobacteria; order Halobacteriales; family Halococcaceae; genus Halococcus; species Halococcus salsus. Next base: position 30,140 of record NZ_JAAAJC010000009.1, on the reverse strand, counting down.
AGATTCCAAGATAGACGAACGAGTTGAGCAGACCGCTTCGATGCTTTCGATCTCCGACCTTCTTGATCGAAAACCTGCGGCGCTCTCGGGTGGCCAACAACAACGCGTCGCATTGGGGCGGGCGATCGTTCGCGACCCAGCGCTATTCTTGATGGATGAACCACTCTCGAATCTCGATGCGAAGCTCCGCACGCAGATGCGGACGGAGCTCCAAGAACTCCATCAGCAACTGGGGACGGCAACGGTGTACGTTACACACGACCAGACCGAAGCAATGACGATGGGTGACCGTATTGCCGTCCTTGATGGCGGGACGCTCCAGCAGATCGGCACCCCACTGGAGTGCTATTACGAACCGTCGAACGCCTTCGTCGCCGGGTTCATTGGATCGCCGTCGATGAACCAAATTGAGGGCCTCTTGACTAGCGAGGGGATTGATACTGGTGCGTTCGCGTATCCATTGAGTGACGAACAGCGCGCCGCGACAGAGGACGCGATCACCGGCGATAGCATCACTCTTGGTATCCGTCCAGAGGACGTGGTACTCACTGATACGCCGGACGAACGAACGGTTGAGTTGCGCGTGAACGTCGTCGAACCGATGGGAAGCGACAACCTACTTCATCTCCAGAAAGACGATGTCGAGATGACCGCCTCGGTATCGGGTGACCAGATCGTTTCGGGTGGAGACACAGTTCGCGTCCGCTTCCCGGAAAAGCGGGTCCACGCCTTCGATGGTAAGACCGGCGCGGCACTGTTCAACCGCGAACGGACCGAACAACGCCCGCCGGGTCTCCTCGCTGATGGTGGTGAACACCATGGCGACTGAGGACGGGAGCACGAATCAGAGTGGATTCGGGGGGACGCTTGGTTCAATCCAAGACGCGTTACCGACAATCGATTCGTCGGGGGACAGCGACCTTGCGGGCTATCTGTTCGTTCTTCCGAACATCATCGTGTTTTCGATCTTCCTGCTTGGCCCGGTGTTGTTTGCGTTCTACCTCGCGTTTCTCGATTGGAACATCTTCCTCGGGAGGGGTGAGTGGGCGTGGACGACTATTTTCGGTCGTGAGTATACTCACCCCGTGGCCTTGGGAAAACAATTGGGCCTCGTTGCGGAGTCCATCCTACAACCTCTGGTGGTTCGCGCTCCGAAACACGTTCATCTACGTGATCGTCGTCGTCCCGGCTCAGATCATCGGTGCGTTCTTCCTTGCGCTCGCGCTCGACTCGCGTATCCGGGGTAAGAAAGCGCTCCGGGCAGCGTACTTCATGCCCGTCATGCTGACCTCGGCGGCGAGCGGTGTCATCTGGCGTTGGTTGCTCGCGTCGAACGGTGTCGTCAACGAGATCCTTCGTCCACTGGGTCTTGCGCACGGCTGGGCGAGCGACCCGAATACTGCGCTGTGGGCACTGACGATCATCGGCATCTGGGGTGGTATCGGATTCAACATGATATTCTATCTCGCCGGCTTACAGAACATTCCCGAGGAGTTGTACGAAGCCGCGCGGATTGACGGCGCGAGCGGCTGGGATCGGATTCGGGAGGTAACGTGGCCGAACCTCAGAAACACGAACTTCTTCGTGATCGTGCTCTCGATTATCGGCACCTTCCAGATCTTCGGTATCGCGCTCGTCTTCGCGGAGGGTGGGCCATACTACTCGACCACTACCGCTGTGGTTCATATCTACAATACGGCGTTTGTCTACGCTGACTACGGCGAGGGTGCGGCGATGGCGTTCATTCTCTTCTGTATTCTGTTCATCTTTAGCTACTATCAGTATCGCTACCGCCAACAAGAGGAGGTCGAATACTGATGGCCCGTTCGAACTACGATTACCCTGGTTACGACCGGTCAGGACCGACGTATTGGACGAAGACGACTCTCCTCTACGCAGTCGTGGTCGGCGGAGCGATCCTCTGGTCGCTTCCCTTCTGGTGGACGATTGCGACCTCAATAAGTGCGGCACCAGCGACGACATCGGTCGCATTGGCTCCAAGTGACTTGACGCTTGGCAACTTCCAGACGCTTTTTGAAACTCAGCCAGTCGGGCGGTGGTTCGCGAACACTATTATCTTCGCTGGGTCGGTGACAGCGTTCAATCTCGTGTTCGATAGCTTGGCCGGCTACGCGCTGGCGAGGCTTGACTTCGCCGGTCGAGACAAACTCTTCTTGCTGTTCGTCTCAACGATGATGATCCCTGGGATGGTAACGCTCATTCCCGTCTACGTTCTGCTCTCGGAGCTCGGTTGGGTAAACACCTATCAGGGGATCATTGCACCGCTCATCGCCCAGCCGATCGGTATCTTCCTACTACGTCAGCACTTCAAGAGCATGCCTTCGGCGCTTGGTGAGGCTGCTCAGATCGACGGCTGCAACCAGTTCCAGACGTTCTACAAAGTCTATTTGCCGCTCGCAAAACCGGCACTCGCGACGCTCGGCATCTACACGTTCATCACGACTTGGAATAACTTCGAGTGGCCCCTCATCATCGCGAGCGATAGTTCGATGTACACTCTCCCTGTGGCGTTGTTCTCGGTGCGAAACGAGTACTTCACCGAATGGGGACTCGTCATGGCGGCCGCAGCGGTAATCGTCGTACCCATCATCATCGTCTTCCTCTCCGCGCAGCGCTACTTCATCGAGGGAATGACGCTTTCGGGGATGAAAGGCTAAGCGGCACAATTTTCTGTCCCAGTCACCGGGCGTACGCCGCTCGAATTCGCTCTGCACCATTACCGAACAGTTCTTCAAATCCGACTGATTCCGACACTGCGATCACCCCCGGACCGAGCGCAACAAAAGCCGGTGGAAACAGGCTGGCGAGGAGTAAGACCCCCCCAAACCCTACGAATTGGAGAACAGTGTAACCGGGCCGTTCGATGAGGCTATACGCTCCTCGTTCCATCGCCTCACGGAATCCTGGACGATCCGAATCGGGAGAGCGCATCCGGATACTTGCGGCTCGAAATTCCCAGCCGATGACGATGACGACAAGATAGAGGCTGAGAAGCGTCCAGACGAGGTAGAGTCCTGACCCACTGATCGAACTGAGCACAAGATAGGTGTAGCTTCCACCAAGAACGACGACGAGAACGGTCCCATAGGGGATACCGGAACGTATATTCGCTTGCCAGGTTTCGATGAACAGTTTTAGTCGACGACGTTCGGTGAGGGTCCGGCCGTCCGTCTCGGTGTCGATGACGGTCAGCCACATTTCGGTGAGGGCGAGCACCGATGCACCAGTGGTAACCAACGGCACCGACCCGATGATACACAATGCACTTGACCAAGCCAGCGTGAGTGCGTCGGTATAGCAGACCCGACCAACGGCTCGGAATACGGTGCCGAGACTGGGTTGGCTATCAGCCATCACGTGGTGGATTAATGAGATAGCTGATAAATGACGTGGTCGGCACGGCGGCCTGATACGACCCGCTCATCACACTAATCGCTAGCTTCGGTTGATAATGCAAAATAGTTATACCAGTTCGGGATGACGCTTTGAAGAATGACGAAGATCACGTTCATCGGAGCTGGGAGCATGGTGTTCTCGACGAATCTCATCGGCGACATCCTTTCGTTTGATGAGCTGGCCGGGAGCACGATCTCGCTGATGGATATCGACAAACACCGTCTCGAGCAGACGACAAAGGTCGCAGAGGCGATTGTCGATAACGAGGGCCTCGATGCGAAGATTGAATCAACGACCGACCGTGCTGAAGCCCTCGAAGGCGCGTCTTACGTCCTCAACATGATCAACGTAGGCGGAACCGAACCGTTCGAGAACGAGATCGAAATACCACGGTCGTATGGTGTTCCACAGGCCATTGGTGATACGATCGGACCTGGTGGAATCTTCCGTGGACTCCGGACCGTCGAACCCCTCCTTGATATCGCTGCTGACATTGAAGCCTACTGTCCAGACGCGCTGTTCATGAACTACACCAACCCGATGTCGATCCTTTGTGGAACACTCTTTGAGGCAGCCGATATCGAAACTGTCGGGCTGTGTCACAGTGTTCCTCACACTGCTGAAGCAATCGCCTCCTATATCGACGTTCCGGAGGAGGAGTTACGCTACTGGGTCGCCGGTATCAATCACGTCGCATGGTTTCTCGAAGCCACTCACGACGGGGAATCAGTCTACCCGGCGCTCCGCGAGGCAATGACCGATACCGAGGTCTACGAACGCGACACGGTTCGCTTCGAGATGATGAAACATTTCGGCTACTTCCCGACCGAATCCTCCCATCACATGTCGGAATACGTCCCCTACTTCCGGACGGATCAAGAGACAATCGATGCCATGGAAGGGACTGACTACGCCGAACGAATGGCGACCGGGACGTACCTCGATGGATGGACGGAACGCTCAGACGAACGGGATGACCCCGACATCGACGTCGACCTTGCGAGCGTTGGCGCTGAACGCTCGGAGGAGTACGCCGCCCGACTCATCCATTCCATCGAAACCGATACACCGAGGCGACTCAACCTGAACGTCTCGAACGAGCATGAATCTATTATGAGCCTCCCGATCGAGGCCTGTGTGGAAGTCCCGACGCTCGTCGATGGGACGGGTCTCAGACCGTGTTCGGTCGGAGCGCTTCCACCGCAAGTCGAAGGGTTCTGTCAACAGCACACTACGGTACATCGCCTTGTTATCGATGGCGTGCTCAAGAACGACCGGGAGATGATCAAACAAGCTGTCAAACACGACCCACTGACCGCCGCTTGCCTTTCACTGGATGAGATCGATAGCATGACCGAGGACTTGCTTGCGGCCAACGAGGCGTACCTGCCGGACCTACACTGATAGATGACGTTTACCTGCTGGGATCAAATCCTCGACAAGCGATGTCGGTCAGAGTAGACGCGCTCGCGGGTAAACCGTATGAGTCAGAGCGAGTTCGTCAACGGGAACCGAATTCATGCATGGCCGTCTAAGAGTTTTTGATGGCGGTTGTTCACGTACTTCTGACCGACAGCATCTCAATTTGACTATTACCTCCTTACTGCTACGTTCAATTCATTGGAGTGGTTTAGTATTGCTTTCTGTATAGCATCAGAGCCAAGTGAAGCAGTACCGTTTCTCTCAGTGGTTGCGATCATGGAATACACAACGCTCGGCCCAACCGGGATGGAGGTCAGTCGTATCTGCCTTGGCTGTATGAGCTTTGGGACAGGATAGAGTGACTGGACACTTGATGTGGACAAAAGCAGAGAATAATTGAACAAATGCTCGACCTTGAGATCAAATTCTTCGATACCGCAAACACCTATTCACACGGCGAATCGGAAGAGATCTTTGAGGACGTGCTTGCGGACTACAATCGTGACTAGCAAGTCGTTGCGACGAAGGTCTTCTTCCCTCCAGAGGAAGAGTCCCATCCAAATGCCACCGGCTTGTCACGCAAGACTATTGAGCAGGAACTGGCGAATTCCTTGGATCGGCTTGGAATGGAAACGATTGACCTCTACCAGATCCACCGCTGGGACTACGACACGCCGATCGAACAGACGCTGCGCGCGCTTGACGACGCAGTGCGGCGCAACCAGATTCGATATCTCGGGGCGTCTTCGATGTGGGCCCATCAGTTCGCTGAGGCGCTGCATACGAGTGATCGATTAAATCTCGAACGATTCGCGACGATGCAAGACCACTACAACTTGGTCTATCGCGAGGAGGAACGCGAAATGCTGCCGTTCTGTGAGCGAGAGCGAATCGGTGTAATTCCCTGGAGTCCACTCGTTCAGGGGTATCTCACCCGGCCACACGAGGAGATGACAACGACCACCCGTGGTGAGGGACTGACTGACTGACTGGCATGAGGAGTACCGTATGGGCGGTGGCCCGGGTGTTAACGATCACGTCAATGAAATCGCTAAAGAAAAAGGGATCACGATAGCGCAGGTTTCGTTAGCGTGGATGCTTCATCAGGATGCTGTCGATGCGCCTATCGTTGGGATAACCAGTGTTGAGCATTTGGAGGATGCCGTCGAAGCCTTAGAAATCGATCTGTCCGATTCGGATCTCGAATACTTGGAAGAACCCTACGAACCGCTCCCGGTTGCAGGACACGAGTAACGAGTCAAATTGTCCTAGCAGGAATTTGAGATTTCTGACAACTGTCAATTGACAGGCATAGGTTTAACTTTTGATATCAAGTATTTTGTTAAATATGGGATAGAATCTCGCGCTGACCTTGCATAGGCCGTTATCGTTCTGTAATCAGAGAACTGTGATGTCTGAAAGGAGTACCTTTTGGACAGTAGAGTAATCGACATAAGCATCTCTATGAGTATTGAAATATTGGTCTCTATCTCGACCACGCCACCTGGCTCGCCCAGGCACTTCGCAGCGATATCGAGGGCCGCCAGGCCCTCTTCGAGGAGGGCCTCTGGAGCGACGAGTAGGTCCGGGCGTGGCTTCGTGGCAACGCCATCGACACAATCGTGTTGGTCGCACAGACCGACCACTATCTCGACCTCATGGCTCGGATGCTCGATGCGCTCGCCATTGTCGACGATATCCTTGCTGCAGCGGTTGAAGACGAGACCAAATCTAACGACGAGGATGGTGGCGACGAAGGTGGGGTTCGAGGGCGGATTACACGAAGGATGAGGCTACAGCCACCCTCCTGGAGGACGAGGATTTCACAGAGGGGGACGCAAAATACGCACTGGAGGTGCTCTTCCAGCGAGAATATATCTACTATGTCGACGACGATGTCCACATCACCCCGGCCGACGACTGAGTGCTGTTCAGTTGGGCACCGATCCCGCGAGCATCGTGATTGAGTTCTCGTTTAGACTGGTTTGGAAACGACTATACGAGTCTAACCGGATACGATTCGATAAAGGCCAGTGTTGACACTGGTCCTGAACTCAGAGCGCGTCACACGCTCTTTCACCCTTCCTATGCTCAAGACAGTGACCGAACTCCTGAATCAGTCAAGCGATCAGCCCGTGTTTGAGTGTCGCCACTGCGGTACGATGGTTGAGGCACTGGATGAACCGTGTCCAGCGTGCGGGTCGGCCGAAATCGCCAAGTACGACCTAAGCACTGAGTGAGCAGGCTGAATCGATAGAAGTTACCGAAAGAGTATGTAGACTAAGGGGAAGAGAATCTCGTTTTCGGAGTTGATTCCGGCTGATTTGCATGGATCCGATATCAAGCAGTAGAATTCGGAGCGTTATTCAACTTCCCAAATAGTTTAGTGATCCTCACGTTGTTCGACGTGAATGTAGAGCATGGGTGCATTATGCAAGAGGAATTCTCTGCTTTTCTTCGGCATGCTCGCGTCTGATATGCTTTTTTAGGGGTTTGTAGCCCTTAGTGCCGATCTCAAAGTTTGTTGACAGAAGAGACAGCGGTGGTAGACAGTCACGATGTTCGGGCATAGCACTGGAGATGTTTGCAGATGTCGGTTAGTTTCTAGACTATGATGTGTGGTCCTCCCCAGTTGAGAACTAAATTGAGGTGAGGAGGAGTGTCGATTAAGGGATTGATCAAAGATGCTCTCAACCACCAGCTTCAGAAAGGGGTACCATTTTGACATTTCCGTTGGAACACCTCGTTCGATTCCAACATCGATAGCGACAGTCGCATTCTAAGAATGAGACACTTTGTCCATGCTCAGCAGAAAGAATCCATGAACTGCAGATTTAGAAGTTCGGCCACCTCCTGTCAGCTACCACTATGTTACTGACAGGAGGTCGTTGTTTGGCGTCAGGCTATAGGATGGGGTGGTGATACAGCTTGATTACTTTGCCTCACCCGATTTTTGTGTCACCGAGAAGAATCGCCTCAATTTTGTGCAAGTGTTCGTGCAACGTCGATGTAGTGATAGACAATTCAGCGGCTAACTCGCCAGCCGACGTTTCTTTCGGGTATCCATAGTAACCGTTCTCGCGAGCTAGTTGAAACACCTCTAATTGTCGTTTCGTCAGCCGATCTATCGGCAGTGTCGTCACCGCATTTTGACCACTCGCTTGCGTCATGCTCCGAATGTTGATCTCCGCGTTCATCTCTTCACGGAGAATTTCGAACTGCTCTCGAACCTCGTTTCGACTGTGGTTAGTAACAAGCTTCCAGTACTCGCGTCCATCTCGAATGTCGATCGGACCGGTACAGACGAATCCCTTGGACGTCAGTGGTTGGCTGATCTGTTTGTTTCCATCGTGAATGACGAGCAACTCTCGTATTGCGTTCCCCGGTTTCGGAACAGTCGTTCGCCGAAACCCCGATGCAATCTCTGAGACCGAGTGAACGTGCTTAGACTCCGCAACAGCCTCGACACCGTCTGCAATCGTTGCTTGGTCGTTCGCATACATCGAGAAGAGCGTGGCAACTTCCTCACCCGTCATGTAGATGCCGTACCCGAGCAACCCGACGTCAATTCGCTCCGTGACCGCTATCTCCCAGCAATCGGGATACCACAGGTCGATCGATACGAAGAGTCCATCGTCGAATCGGTCGGAACTCGTCATTGATAGTACGACCCTCGCTCAGCGGCTGGCGATGAACTGAGCAATCCCATCTCGAAACGACCAGTCCTCTTCGCCGTTCTCAGTAATGACTATCATTAGATTCTCCGACGGGATGCCCGGATCTTGTTTCAGTAGTTCTGCTGCACGCGCGTAAAATGCTTCTTTGTCCTCTTGGGCTTGGCCAGCACGCATCGTCAACTCGAGTACGGCCCGATCACCCTCTCTCTCCTGTAGCTCGAAGTCCCGTGAAGCGATTCCCTGCACGAGTTGATAGCGGTCGTTCGGAGGGAAATCGAGCGTGTCAATAACTGCCTCGTTGACACTATCTGCGACCGCTTCGCGATAGGCATCGGACTTATTCTGAAGGACTGAGATCCTCACTAACGGCATGAAACTCACGCCTCCTCGAAGACCGCATTCGCGAGCGTATCTTTGTGCCCTTCGTTGGGGCCGCCTGCGATGGTCAGGAGCTTTGCATCCCGGAGATAGCGTTCGACGTGCTGGTTAGTCGTGTATCCAAGACCCCCGTGGAGTTGAACCGCTTTGTTCGCGTTATCGACCGCTGCTTGGGTGGCATTGATTTTCGCCATGGCAAACTCTCGAGTTACATCATAGCCTCGGTCGGCGCGGTCAGCGGCCCGAAGTGTGAGGAGTCGAGCTGTATCGACACGTTCGGCCATCTCGCCGATCTCCCACCTCACGCCTTGGAAATCGCTGATATGCTGCCCGTACTGTTCGCGGTCGCTAGTGTACGAAACAGTGTCCTCCAGCGCGGCACGAGCGATGCCGACACCGCGAGCAGGGACATTGACACCGGTGTGGGTCTCTTGACGCTGCACGTAGCCCTCGCCTTCATCGCCGATGAGCTGATCGTCAGGAACACGGACATCAGTGAGCGTGACACGCGGCGATTTGACACTGTTCGCACCAAGCGTCTCCCAGACTTCTTCGACTTCGAATTCAGTGGTTGGAACGAGAAACGCACTGATATTGTGTGGTGCGTCCTCCTCAGACCCAGTCTTCGCGTATGTGAGCACATAATCGGCGTCGAGGAAGTTCGTCACCCACTGTTTGTGGCCGTTGAGAATCCACTCGTCACCGCTTCGTTCCGCAGTGGTTTCCATTTCAAGTTTGTTGCTCCCGGCATTGGCTTCGCTGAAGCCGAGCGCCCCCACGGTATCGAAGCTCGCCATCTCCGGTAGAAACATCTCGCATTGTTCGTCGGTTCCGAATCGCTCGACGACAGTTGCAACGCCGATGTGAAGCCCGATGCTACTCGCGACGGACATGAGCCCCGCCGAGAGCTCTTCAGTCATCAAGGCGAGTTCGAGGAGCCCCTCTCCACGACCGCCATATTCTTCCGGGAGAGTGATCCCGGTGAGACGGCGCTCACCGAGTTCGTCTAAGATCTCAGTGGGATATGTTTCCTGTCGGTCGAGTTCGATCGCTTGAGGTTTGATTTCGCGCTCGACAAACTCCCGGACATCGTTTCGAAGTGCTTGCTGGCTCTTCGTCAGTTCGAACTGCATATCCTATGGGAATGGCAGAACGGGAGTAAACCCGGAACCTGCTATAGCAGGTTTTCATGTGACGCATGAACATCCTACACCTCGGGAGTAGACACGGCGCGACCAACTAAGCGTGTCTTTGCAACGTATCTCGGTCTTTGACTAGGTAGCGAGGAATTACTTTGTTAGCGTCTGATCTAAGAGTCGATGAGCTTGTTCTGCTGAGCCGCCCTCTCCTCGTTTGGGTGTGTTTCAATGTAATCATCCTCCACTGATTGACGAACGAATGTCTTTCGGCGATGTTCTTCCTCATTGCAACTGCGAGATAAGTGTACTCGGGGTTAGAGAGCAAAGGACGAGTAAAATTCACGGACGCATTGAGCACGGAATGCCCGCTGGTTTCATCTTTTCATTCTTGCCAATCTCCAGAATAGTTGGCAGTCGATCCGCTTGGAGATGTGTATTGTCGGTTCGTACCTGACTCATAAATCACGTTCCCGCTGCCGTCTTTTTTGATGAACTTGAACTCAATGGTCGTCCCAGCTGGGAGATTGACATCGTAATACCAGGTTGGATAGTCGTGCACAACTTGGTTGAAAAACGGTCCAACAGCCAAGTCCGGGTTCCAGTTACCTAGTTCGTAGACGTTCCCTACGATGTAGACGTTCTCACCGGAGTTCGTGTTCGCATCGTTGACCACGAATCTGGCAGAGACTTGGTCGCCACTAAGAACCTCAAAATCAGCAGATGGCGAGCTTTGGGTACCGTTTGTATCGGTGACCGTGATGTTGTAGTTGCCGGCTGCTATGGCGGGGACCTCTACGACAATTTGGGTATCAGACCAAGAAACGACGGTTGCGTTCGTCGAATCGAATTGAACCGAACCACCTGTGCTTCCGAATCCTTCACCGCTTATCGTCACATGATGACCAACCTGCCCCATTGTTGGCCCCACATGGCCGATAGTGGGCTCAGCCGTGTTTCCAGCGTGTGCCCAGACGCAAACAGTCTGTGGCCCAAATGAAAATTCGGGAATTGACCCGTCACTGCGTACCGTCGTGCTGAATCCATCAAGCGTGCCCTCGAGAACATCAGAGTACGTCCCTTGTGGGAGAGACGTATAGAGCCCGCTAACGTTGTATTGCTCTTGGCTTCTGTTGACCGCCACGAGGACGACATTGTCTCCGAACTCGCGTTCAAAAATATATATATCGCTGTTTATCCACCGCTCTTGTGTATCGCCGTAGGCGAGACTGGAATTAGAGTGCCGAAGAGTGGCTAGCTTCTCTATCACGGTGTATGCCGTTGTAGTGGTGTCGAACGACGACATCGGCTTCCGATTTTGTGGATCTCTGTTTCCAGTCATATACTGTTCAGTACCGTAGTAGACAGTTGGGACACCCCTAGACGTCAGCAGCACCGCCATCGCCATCTCTGTGTTTCGAGGGTCACCATCAGGCAGGGTGAACCGATCCATGTCGTGGTTGTCCACGAAAGTTACTTGATCGCTCACTTGGTCGTGTGAGGCGGCCGTCTCAGTGATGACATCATGGAACCCTTCCCAGCCGTCCGTCCAATCACGGAGGACTTCCCTGATCTTCTGCCCATAGCGGAAGTCCAGTAAGCTCATTCCGCTCTCATTGGAAAAGTCGTAATATCGCTGACTCGTCTGACCGGTACCGAGGAACCACTCACCGAAGGTGAACACTGGTTCGTGGTCGTAGATAGTGTCCATCAGCGTTTTCTGCCACTTTGGGGGCATGTGTTTGACTGCATCGACACGAATGCCGTCGATCCCCTTGTCAAGCCAGAGCTCGATGGCATCCTTCAGGTATTGGTCGATGAACGTCTCATGGTGGTCGAGATCCGCGAGGTCGTAGAGGTTCCGGTAGATCCCGTCTTCATAGGTCGAGAAGTCGGTTCCACCATTATGGTGAAAGTAGCTGTTCGGATCGTCGTTGTACGCTGCGACATAAGAACCATTGTCGTAGAGATTTCCATCCTCCACGTAGCTCGCGTCGCTCGAACTCGCTGGAGAGGTATGGTTTGGAACGAAGTCAATGATGATCTTGATATCGTTGTTATGAGCCACATCTACGAGTCGCTCAAACGTGGACATACTCCCGAAGAACGGGTTTGTCTTCTTGAAGTCGCGAGGCCAGAAGCCGTGGTACGACGCCCCGTTGTTCGGATGAGGTTCAAAGATGTTCTCCATCGGCGGCGATATCCAGAGGGCGGTGACACCCAAGCCCGTGAGATATCCGTCCTGTATCTTCTCGATGATGCCCTGCCAATCCCCACCGTGATATTTCTGCAAGTCCGACCCATCGCTGCTGTAGATATCCCCACTCGGGTCGTTGGAAGTGTCTCCGTTTCTGAACCGGTCGGTGACTATCTGATAAATCACGTCGTCTGCGTAGTTGATCGCACTGGCGCTTCCCGTTGAGGCACCCGATGCCTGCGTAACGAACGAGAGTTCACTGTTCACGCCCCCGCTTCCGGCGAGCGCGATAGGACTGAGGCCGAGCATCTTGAGCAGCCGCCGTCTGTTCGAGTTCATATGAACCGTGAAGTACTACTACCTCACAAATACATAACTTTATTTCAAGATCGTTGACTACTTTGTTGCGCGGCAAAAGGCGTGTTTTTAAGCTATCAGATGATGGGTGGCCCAATCCATTGCTGGGAAGCACCGCAGTAGCCACGGCCGCAAATCCGCACGAAATTGAGGAGTATTTCTCTAAGTACTAGCTTCCGATTTGAGTCCTTTTTTGGGGGCCAAGTCAGCTGCTACTCGTCGTCGGTTTGTTGAAGTTCGACGCTCGACGCTTCGAAATCCTCCACAAACGCACCTCGTCCACCGACACTGTAGACCCCTTCGGCCGTCTCGACAGTCAGCGTATTCTCGACGGGGAACGAACTTGTTGACGGCTCAAGTAGTGACTGCCGGAAATCAACGACGGTTCCACTGAGTTTGGTTTGCTCGTCTTCGTCATGGAGTGAGCGGCCTACGATGTTCGCACGAACCTCGGTTCCAACACGTGAATGGAGGACGACCTGAAACACGGCGTGGCGAAAGTTTGTATAGGTAACCGGGAGCCCCGCCGGCTCGGCAACGTACATCTCGGTCGCCATCTGGAAGTAGTTTCCTAGGAACGATCCGATGATGATCGGCCCGATCTGTTCTTGGGCGAACTCGATAGCTTGCGTCGTGCTGTTGGCTTGCGAAAGCAGCTCGGGAGGAGATACTAAGCCTGCTTTCCGGTCCACGGTAAGCATCGCTGGCATCGGCTGGTTCCACGCGCGGGCGACGGATGCGAGACCGTTAAAGTCCAAGTCGTTGCTGGGGTCAACATCCGTTGCAAGAAGCAAAATAAGGATGTCACGCTCGATCGCGTCCTGGAGCTCGTCGGCCACTTCGTGAAGCAACCGGTACGGGAGGGCGAGCATTATTTCCATCTCAGCTTGATCGATGAGTTCCGATATCCGCTTGAGTATCGTCACACGAGATTTGATGACCCTGAACGGCTCCGCGTGGGGAGTAGCCTGCGAAAAACGGGATTCGAGAGCGGGCTGCATCCGGTCGAGATCGCTGGAGAGCTTGCCGACAACCTCCTTGACAGGATTGGCTTTAATGGTCGTCGGCACGACATGGTCGTTGACCTCGACGAATCCTCTGTCTTCGAGGGTCTCAGCAACGCTGTAGACGTGACGCTTCGAGACATCTGCTTCGTCAGCGACGTTTTTGGCTTTCGCCTCACCAAGTTTCAGGATCGTAAGATAGGTGTCGATCTCTTTTTCAGAGAACCCGAAGCGCCGGAGAAGGTCCGCCAGCGAGGCATCGTCCATGTCGAACCATGAAAGAGAACGATACTTACGTTGCTCGGTGAAGAGCACCGGTACTCGACGTCCGCTTTACCGGTTCACCTCAGCTTCAGGATAGCTGCATCGTGGACTTGGATCCCATTTCCATTGCCTATATCGGTGCCACTAAGAAGATCCTCGGAATCCACAGCCGGGTCGAGCGTGACAGTCGTTGGGTCGGCACCAAAGTTCAAGACGACGGCCAGTCGTGTGTCTCCATCCGTGCGTTCGTACGCCACGACTCGCTCCCCGTCGGTCTCCGACGTCTCATACGCAATAGGATCGACAGTCGGCGACCTGAGTGCCGATAGCTCGTTACGAAGCTCAACGAGCCGACGATGGAACGTCGTCAGTTTGGCGTCGCCGTCGTGCCACCGCATTGTTCCGCGGTCTTCCGGAACACCACGCTCTTGGCCGTAGTAGATCATCGGGACGCCGGGAAGGGTAAATGTCGCCGCGGCGGCGGGCCGGAGAGTACCCTCCTCGCACTCCGTGGCGTAGCGGTCCTCGTCGTGGTTCTCGACGTAGCGCATATGGATGGCGTCGTCCGGATACCCGTGTCGTTGCGAGGCTGCCAGCGCATCGAAGATAGCCGTTGCCGGTGCCTCGTTGTTACCGATTTCCCGAAGTGTGTAGTAGAGGTCTGTATCGTAGTGGAAGTCGAACTCGTTTTCGCGAAAGTCTGCATCCCGTGGGACTGTTTCATCCAGCAGTAGAAAGTCGCTATCCTCGGATTTCAATCGCTCACGCGCTTCTTTCCAGAAGCCGTGCGAAACGCCCCACGCGACATCACAGCGGAATCCGTCGACCAGCGGTGCCCACTCATCAAGAACGTCGAGCATCCAGGCACGAACTGCGAGTGAATCGTAGTTGACGTTCGGAATCATCTTCCAGCTGAAGTAGTGACCTGGTGCGTCATCCCCTGCCCAGTCTACACCTGTCATGTCCTGTTCGGCTGGAATCCGCTCGTAGTGATCGGCATACTCTGTGACGCCTGCCCGGTGCAGCTGAAAGTTCGGATGGTCACGCGAAGTATGATTGATAACGAGATCAAAGAGTACCTTGATGCCTGCCGCGTGGAGGCGCTCGACGAGGGACTCGAACTCTCGACGGCTTCCAAGATCGGTGGCAGTGTCGAAGAAATCGGTTATATGGTAGCCGTGGCGGGTTGGACTCTCTAAAACGGGTGTCAACCAGACGGCGTCAACGCCGAGCGATTCGAGATACGGAACTCGGCGTTCTATCTCTTCGAAGGTCGTATCAACGGTTTCACCAGCGAACTCGCGAACGAAAATTTCGTAGAGGGTCGCGTTGCGGAGCCACTCGGGGGCGTCGGCTGGCCGGTCGAACGAGACGGCACCGGTCTCCTCAGATTGGATCAGAAGGGTGTCGGCGATACCGTGGCGTTCGGCAACTGGAACAGCGTGAACGCGCGCAGATTCTGGAAGTGAACCTGTAGGCACGCGTAGCTCTTTCCCATCGATGGTCACGTCGTCGTTTCCGAGCGCATCTCGGTCATCGAAGTAAAACTCGACAGCTGGATTATCACTATCGGGGGCGGATTCGGTTGTCGCAGTGACAACGACCTTGTCGTCCTCTTCACGGCCGTCAAGGTGGAGACGAGGGCGACCGGGTCCCTCGACAACGGTTGTTGTAGTGGCGAACGGGTCGAATTCTTCTCCAAACGTGAAGATGGCTTCGTGGTCGCCCGGTGGAAGCTCGACATCGATATTCCACTCGTCGCCATTGCGTTCCGCCTGATGTATGCCCATCGTGAAATCATTGAATTTCCCGATAACGGTCGCGGATTCGACGTGGTCGACATCCCCGTCGACGTCCTCCGTGGAGACGCTAAAGCGTGCCTCGCGGCGTGGGTCCGGGAAAGCGCGCACCGTTTGGACGTGTGTACCATCTGGGGCGTTGAGTTCAGCACGATACGTTCCTGGTGTATCGGGCGTGAGATGGACAACTGGACTATCTTCAATCGTCACCTGACTCCCGTCTGGACGATCCAGAATGTTCCAAGTGAACGTCGCTGCTGGGTCGGGTGATCGTGGCGCCAGCTCGACTGACTCACCGACTTGAACGAATCGTGGAGGTCCTGGGTGGTGCATATCCGCACGATTGATGGGTAGTGGTTTGACCGTTTCGCTTCGCGCGAAATCTATGAAGTACAATTGCAACAATGTTATTACGCCCTGGTAGAGACATATCCGACAATGCAACTCCGGGACGCACTCAACGACTACAAATCCCAACGGAACAGCAGGACGGCCTTTCCTGGCGAACGCCGGACGACAACTGGCCGCTTTTCCGGTTTCGATAACCGACTCGTCCACATCGACGAGAGTGGCTCTCTACGGGATTTCAGTTATCCCCTATCGGGATTGAGCGGCATCGCCCGGTCCCGATTCGGCGTCCAAAAGACGGGCGATCGGGACGCTAACGCCAACTGGTTCGATGCGGAAAGCAGCGTTCAGCATTACCACAACGACACTGGATTGGTCGTTACGGAGCACGAGATCGAGTCGGGAACGGTTCGGCAGTACGATCTCACGCTTGGTGACGGCCACATCACCCACTTCAACCTTGGCGATGTCGATAGATCACTAAATCTCGTTGTCGCTCTCGGATTCGCCCCGGATGGCCGGGACACGGGAATCGCACAGATCCACCACGATGGTGTGGTCGAGGTGTACCATGCTCAGGAAACCGACTACCTTGCGAGCGCGACCGGTTTTGGGACGGTCGCCGGTGTCGTCCCCGAGCGGATCCCAGACCTGCTCGCGGAGTCGCCAACAGACTATCCACCCGGACGCTCCCCGTCCACAACGGAAGAGAACCTACTGAGTGGTGATGTCTTCTGTACCCTTCCGATCGAGAACGAGTCAGCAACGCTCACGACGCTACTGACGACCCGTGATGAGATGTCACGTGAGGCGGCGCTAAACATGGTCCGAACCATGGCCGAGGGTCAGAACACCGAAAGACTCGCTGAATCAGCCGATGGGCAGGCGCCGGCTTCACTTAGATCCGACCTCCCATACGGAGGCGCGGTTGCCGCGGATCTCCGTGTTCTTTCGCTACTCACTGGCCGATCGGGCCTCCGAATCGCTGGTCCCGACTTCGACCCGTACTTCACCCATTCCGGTGGCTATGGCTACTCGTGGTTCCGCGACGACGCGGAGATTTCGCGATACCTCTATGAGGTGGATCAGGGAACTGATCTAGAACTTGGTGACTGGCATCGCCGTAGCGCCGAAGCGTACATCGAAACACAACACGAAGACGGGACGTGGCCCCACCGAGTTTGGCCGTTCGATACAACCCTTGCACCCGGCTGGGCAAACGGCCATCTCGGAACAGATGAAAGCGAATATCAGGCCGACCAAACTGCCAGTATAACGACATTCTTGGCGACTTACGGTGCTGAACATGGACATGAGGACGCCATTGAACGCGCTATTGATAGTTTGAACGCAAGTCTCGCGGATGATGCTCGACCGACGACATGCCAGAATGCGTGGGAAGACATGACCGGCAGGTTCACTCACACCGCAGCGACTTTCCTCGAAGCCTACTCGACGGTAGCCACGCTTGACGGTGACGCTGCTGATCGAGCAGCTGCCCGTGCCACAGATCTCTACGACGCAATGGACGACCTCTGGATTGAAGAGCGTGGGATCTACGCGCTCCGAGAATACGGACCGAATCACGATGACCAGGGAGGCCTCGATAAACGTTGTGACGCCGCGACGCTTGCGCTCGTAGGCGCACATCAGGCGTACGCTCGAATCAAAACGATCGACGAGAAACGGCTTGACCGGCTCGTTTCACATGTCGAAACCGTCGTCGAAACACTCTACCGCGATCCCCCATCTGGAGCAGTCGCCGGTCTTATCCGATATGAGGGTGACAATTGGCGGCGTCGCGAGCAGGCCGATGAGAAAATTTGGACAGTCTCGACGGCGTGGGGGGCACACGCTGCTGGGGCCCTCGCGGTGATGCTCACTGACCGTGGCGACGCCCGTGCCAGCGACGTTGCTTCGACCGCACGACGGCTGCTCGCACTTCTCCTGCCGGACGGCCCCCTCTGTTTCGCTAGTAGTTACCTGCCGGAACAGGTGTTCGACGATGGAACCGCCGATAGTGCAACGCCGCTCGGCTGGCCACACGCGATTCGTCTAGCGACGATTGTCTTACTACACGAACACGACCTTCTCGACAAACAAACGGTTGCGGCTGACGATTGAACTACGGCGCCACGGTAGCCGGTTCCCGTCTCGAGCCTTCGAAAAGGAGTGCGTTCCCGGTCCGAGAGTCAAACAGATGAATATCTCGCTCGTCGAACTGCACCTCGACGATCTCGCCTGTTGTCGGCTCGATACGTGAATCGACCCGAGCGATGAACTCGTCCCCCAGATCAAGATGCAGATAGTTGTCGCTACCGACGGGTTCGACCACTTCCACGGTCGTTTCGATACCCGACCGCTCCTCGACCACGGCAACGTTCTCCGGCCGGATTCCAAGTCGAGCCGTTGAGACCTTAGCTGAGCTAACTCGGTTCGCGCGTTCGCCGCCGAGCGTGTACTTGAATCGGTTGCCGTTTGTGAGTGTCACCTCATCGTCCGTGTGTTCGACATCGACGTCGAGCACGTTCATTGACGGCGAGCCGACGAAGCTACCAACGAATTCGTTTGCTGGGTTCGTGTAAACGTCCGTTGGGGCTCCAGTCTGTTGGAGACAGCCGTCGTTCATGATAGCGAGACGATCGCCCATCGTCATCGCCTCCTCTTGGTCATGTGTCACGTATATCGAAGTGATCCCTAACTCCTCTTGGAGGCGCTGGATCTCGGTTCGCATCCCTGTTCGGAGCTTCGCATCGAGGTTACTCAACGGTTCGTCGAACAGAAACACGTCCGGTTCGCGTACGATCGCCCGCCCCAACGCAACCCGCTGTTTCTGTCCGCCAGAGAGTTCCTCTGGCCGGTCATCGAGTAGTTCCTCGATACCCATCATCGACGCCGTCTCGGCGACTCTGTCGTGCCGCTCGTCCTTCGTGAGGTCCGTACTCATCCGTAGTCCGAAGGCCATGTTCTGGCGGACGGTCTTGTGTGGGTAGAGGGCGTAATTCTGGAACACCATCGCCACGTTTCGGTGGCGCGCGTGAACGTTCGTCACGTCCTCTCCACCAATACGCACCTGGCCTGAAGTGGGTTGCTCTAGCCCAGCGATCATCCGGAGTGTTGTCGACTTCCCACAGCCAGATGGGCCGACGACGGTAACGAACTCCCCGTCCGCGATTTCGAGTGAGACGTCGTCGACGGCGACGATGCGTCCACTGCCGAACTCTTTTCTGAGACCATCGAGCGTGACAGTTGCCATTCACCGCCCCCTGTAGGCGGTGAGGTATAGCTTTTCCCCTTGTTGTAGAATTTGTGAAGTAGTTGTTCGTAATAGATACTTGCGCTTCACTCTATTTAGAAGATCGGGCGAAGGTGGCCGCCGAACCAGAATGAATGCCCCCTCACGACGATCCTGAATGAAATATTCGGCTTTACCTGCGACCTAAGGTATGTAATTATCCATGTACGTTTCGAAGAGTTTAATACGTGAAGCATTGTTTCCTCTATAGTCACACTATGTCACTGGATCGCAGAACGGCACTGAAGCACCTCGGTGGAGCGAGTACTGTTGCACTCCTTGCAGGATGTATTGGTGTCCAACAACAGGGATCTGGAGGGGACCAGACAAACCAATCCAGCGGCAACGGATCTCAGGGAGGGAGCAATCAATCCAATAGCAGTAGCGGATCAAGTGGTCCATCAGGTTCGGCGACAGCCTGGTACTCGCTTCCTGAGCCGGAGATGCCCGCTCGCAAGCAGGCAATCAAGACTTTCAATCAGCAATCGAATCACCAGATTTCGGGGGCTGACATCTCCGATATGGAGAAGAAAACCACGAGTGCGATCCCTGCCGGCCAAGGTCCACAGACGTTCGAGTGGGCTCACGATTGGGTTGGTGACTATTTCCAGCGTGGGTTCGTGGTTGACAAGAGTGATAGTCTCAGTGTAAACCTAGACACGTTTACGAGCGCCGCCAGAGAGGCCATCCAATTCAAGGGCAATGTGGTTGGACTGCCACACTCGGCTGAGACAGTCGCATTGATCTATAACACGGATATCGTTGATGAGGCTCCGAAAACGGTCTCAGAGATGGTGGATGTGATGAAGGACTATCACGACCCAGGAAAGAGCCAGTACGGGCTGAGTTACCCGTTCGACCCGTATTTCACCAGCGGATGGCTACAAGCGTTCGGTGGGTACTATTTCGATGTCAATAAGAACCCAACGCTCGGAATCAACACACCTGAGTGCATTAGAGGGCTTGAGTTCGCGCTGGATTCGTTCAAGCCGTATATGCCAAGTGATCCAACGTACGAACCACAAGCAGCCGTCTTTGCCGAGGGCAACGCTGCCTTCGCAATTAACGGACCGTGGTACCTTGCGACGCTAAACGAGAAGGATGTAAACTACGAAGTAACGACCCTTCCGAAACCCGAAGGTGGCGAGGTGAACCCATATACCGGTATTACAATGTGGTACTTTTCCAAAGGAATGTCCGAGGAGAACGCCGACACGAAGGCCGCTCGCGAATTTATCGAATGGTATGTGACGAACGAGGACCATCTCCTCAGCCTCGCGAAGAAACAAGGATCTATTCCGATCCTAGAGGAGCTCGTTGGAAGCAACAAGCTCCCAGCTGAAGTTCAGGCGTTCTCACAAATGGTTGAACGTGGCACGCCGATGCCGACGCGCCCACGGGTGAACAAGGTCTGGTCGGCAATGGAAACCGCCCTCATCAAGGCGTTCAACGGCGATGCGACGGCCAAAGCTGCGCTCAACGGAGCCGCGAAAACGGCTCGAAGCAACTGGAATTGAGGTCGACTATGAGCACGGTTTCACACGTTACACGTCGTCTCGAGTCGATTCCGTTTCTCGAAAAGCGCGACGCCTCGCTGCTCTTCGTTCTCCCTGGGCTTTTCGTGTTTTCGGCGTTCATGCTGTTCCCGATACTCTACTTACTCGGTATCTCGTTTACCAACGCTGCACCGTCGAACCTCTTCGCTGGTGAGGGCACGTTTTCGGTGCTCACTTTTGGGGAAGCAACTTTCATCGGATTCCAGAATTACGTTAGCGTCCTCACAGATCTGCAGTTCTGGAACTCTTTCGGCGTGACGTGGTTGTTCGTGGCGACGAGCGTCTGTCTGAAGATCGGTCTGAGTCTCGGTATCGCCCTCGTCGTGACGAGCGACTACGTACGTGGCAAACGACTCATGCGCTCTTTTATTATCCTCCCAATGGGGCTTCCCGCGATCTTTACAGTTACCGTGTGGCGTGGCATCTTCAGCACAGCTGATTTCGGCCTCGCAAACCAACTGCTCACCTCGGCCGGTCTGGAAGCGGTGGCTTGGCTTTCGGGTCGCTGGTCCGCCTTCTTCGCCTACAACATTACTGAGGCATGGCTTTCCTATCCGTTCATGGTTATCATCACAGTTAGTGCCCTCCAAGACGTGCCAGAAGAGCTCCATGAAGCGGCGAAAGTCGATGGTGCGGGTTATTTTGCTCGGCTCGGTCACATCACGCTTCCATCGATCAAGCGTCCGGTCCTGTTCGCATCTATCTTGACTGCTGCAGCATCGTTTCAGCAGTTCCTGATCCCATTCGTGTTCAACCAAGGTGGGCCTGCTCGAGCGAACGAACTGCTGGTCGTCTATGGCTACCGCGAAGCGCTATCCTTCTCCGAATACGGTCGTGGTGCGGCAATAAGTCTCATCGCCGTCGTTTTCATTGGTACATTCATGTGGCTGAACGTCAAACGTGGTAGGCTTGCCGACGGGGTGTCCGAATAATGAGTCTCTTGGGCCGCATTATGCAGAAGCTGACGACTGACATTCGAAATATCGCCTTCACACCGATTGAAACAGCACGCCACATACGATACACTGCGGTGATGATCAAACGAGGCGACCTCTCTCCGAAAGGGCCATTGAGGACGCTCGGTTCTACGGTTGGCGCGCTCATCGTTGTGCTAGCGCTATTGTTCCCGATCTACTGGATCCTCATGGCCGCGCTGTCAAGCTCTGGTGGCTCAATATACTCAGCCAATGGTTTTCAACTCTTCCCGAATGACCCCTCTCTCCAGCCATTTTTGTGGGTTATCGGCGATCTCATTATCCCTGGGTATACGATCTCACTAAATATCCCTTTCAGTGAGCTCGCCGTTGTCTTCAACACACCAACCATAAGTCTTCTTGACGTTTCACAGTACGGCGTCCAAAATCCATCTAGCTTCAAACACTTCCTTTGGAACAGTGTCTCTGTTGCTATCCCAACCGTAATTATCTCAATGTCTCTCGTTGTCCCAGCCTCGTACGCACTTTCGCGCCGCAAATTCATTCTGCGTCGTAAGATCCTCTTTCTCTATGTATTGCTAACGCAAGTTGGTGGGGGGCTCGGTATCGCACTCCTCATCGGACTATACACAGTCTACGTGCAGTTTGGGATAAACAACAGTAAGCTTGCACTTGCGGTCTACTACGCGGCGACTGCTGTCCCGTTTAACACGTGGCTCCTGAAAACGTACATGGACGGAATTCCAGTCTCCTACGAGGAGGCTGCTATTGTCGACGGCGCCCCACCCTGGCGAGTAATCACAGAGGTGATCCTTCCACTCTCAGCAGCAGGACTGGCAACTGTGTTTATCTTCACATTCCTCACTGGCTGGACAGAGTTCGTTGTCGCGCAGACCCTATTGAGCACTGAGAACTATACACTGCCTGTCGGGCTATTCTCATTAGTCAGTGAGTACTCAATCCCGTGGGCTCAGTTTTCTGCATTCGCGCTCACTTTTGCCACTCCAATAATGCTCGTTTATCTATTTGCACAGCGGTATATCGAGGGTGGACTCTCTTTCAGTGGTATGGAGGGATAGTCGTTCACAAGGCTCCAAAGGAGTACCTTTTGGACACCATCAGATCCCATTTCGTATGTCATTCTAACATCATAATAGGGGTCAAGGTCGCAAGCTTAGTAAACAGCCAGTCGTACCTGTCTAAAAACAGGTAGCTTCACGGTTTCTCCTACGTTCCTGGTGGTACGCACACCGTTCCGTCAGCGTTGGTGTAACAGTCTGGCTGGAGCCCCGGGATACCAGTTGTACCTGATCCACTGGAAGAGCTGATATCTCCTATGTTGGAGCCACTTGTAGTGGTACTAGTCGCCGACGCACTTGCCGCCCCTGTCATTGCAACGGCCGAGAGGACGACCACTACAACAAGGACAGCGCGAATTAGCTTTTTCATGGTACTGACTTTACGGGACGACGATTGCTATTTTCGCTACCAAGCAATCTCGCCGATACAATATTTGAATACAAATAATATAAATATTTCCTAGATAAAGTTGCATTTATCTACTGACTACAAGAGATACGTCTGAAATCTACTCTCTCGTTGTTTGCTCACCGATTCGTGGGTCAAACACTTGATAGGCAACATCTTGCAACAAGTTGCCTGCAACACCGAAGAGAACAATTATCATTGTCGTACCGAGGATCACAGGCAAGTCCCGACCCTGTATCGCGACTAGTGCCAGCGACCCAATTCCAGATATCCCGAAAACGTACTCAATAACGAATACGTTCAGCACGAGGAGTCCGAGCATGTCGGCGAAGAATAACGATAATAGAGGAACTGCCGCATTGCGAAGGAGATGACGCGCAACGCGCCCATTTGTTGCTCCTTTCGCCCTAACGAGTTTGATAAATTCTGTATCAATATATTCGAGCGACTGCGCCCGAGTGTACCGGAGCTGGCCTGCAAATAGTGTGGTACCGAGCACTGCAGCGGGAAGTACTGTTGTGCGGAGGAACTCGCTTTCATTTTGAGCTCCTAGCCAGCTACCGGTGCCGACAAGAGCAAGGGCGATGGTCCCAAGCCAGAAATTGGGGAAACTAAAACTGAGGTAAGCAATACTTGTTCCTAGCCTGTCGAGCAAGTTGCTCCGATGGGTCGCTGAGTAGAGACCGGCTCCAAGGCCACAGACCACCGCAAAGAGAACTGCTGGCAGCACGTACTGAAGAGTATGACCAAGTGCTTTCCCAACCAACCCGATGACCGGAATGTTTGCCGCGTATCCTGAACCATACGATCCTCCGAACGTCGTCTGTCCATCTGCTCCATAGGATTCACCCCAATCGAACATAGTGTATGAGACAAGTATGCTCTCATAACGTTCGAAGAACGGATCGTCAAGGTTGCGTTCAGCTTTGTAATCCTGTAACCGCTCCCAAGAATCAGTTTGTTCAACAGGAATCCGCTTGTCATTTGCCTCGGAGGTCGCGGCGTAGGTAAGCTCACCAACGCGAGGATCTGGGGTGAGTGCGACGAACATGAACACTGTCGACAGTACGAGATACGCCGCGAACACCGCAAAAACTACTCGCCGAGCGAACCACCATCCTCGACTCATGGAGAGACACCCAGCAAACCACGTAGTTGGTGCTTGCCCTCTGAGTCGAGTCTGAGTCCTTTCAGATGGGGTTCGGTATCCAGATCGGTGAGCACAAATCGCCGTGAACTGAACATCTGGATATGTTGGTTATGTGGAGGGCACAATATAATAAATGTTGAGTCTCTTGATTACGCTACTCAACCATAGCCGGGAAAAACTTATTTGCTACCCTCATCCATCGATCATAGTTATCGATGTCAACGGATACCGGTTCAGGTTCTGACTCCGCGTTCGAACCGATCGACTGGGACGAACTCGGTGATGGACGATTCAAACTTGAATGGAGGACGTGGGGATTTCTGCTGGCGCTCTTCGCGCTCGGTGCACTGTTTTGCTACGACTATTTCACGAGCTATCGACTCGCGGTCGGTGCGTGGTATACGCCAGCGCGCCTTGACTGGCTCTTCTTGCTCTCGTTGGTGGTGTTCGTCTTCGTCGTCGTCGTTCCGTTGCTCACGGACTACGAACGAACCCGACGGTACTGGCAACGTTTTCGGAAAAATCGTCTCGCTGTGGTTTGTGCGGCCTATCTCGTCCTGTTTTTCGTCCTTGGGATCACGAGCCTGCTCGTTCTCGGTCGTCCGAGTACTAATATCGAGTACGCGAACCAGCCTGCGCTATTCGCCACTATCGAATCCGGAACGGTAGCGCTCAACTGCGCTGGCGACGTGACCGGTCCTCCCACCCAACAATTCTGTCACGGGAGCCTCCGATTCCCGTTCGGTACCAATAGTGTCGGCCAGAGCGTCCTCGGTCTAACGATCGCGGGGTTCGGAGTGAGCCTTCTCGTTGCCCTCGTAACGTCTATGATCATGATTCCTATCGCAACGGTCGTGGGCGTTGTTGCGGGGTATTCGGGTGGATGGGTCGACACAATCTTGATGAGGTATGTAGATGTTCAGCAGACAGTCCCCGCTTTTGTAGCGTACATCATCCTCGGATTCGTCTTCGGCCAGAGCCTCTTTCTCATCATCCTCGCGTTTGGTCTACTGAGTTGGGGCGGTGTCGCCCGTCTCGTCCGTAGTGAAGTGATCCAGCGGAGCGATGAACTCTACGTCACTGCCGCGGAGAGCGCGGGCGCGAACCGTACGACGGCCATCCGCAAACACATCCTTCCCAACATCTCGTCGACGGTATTCACGTCCACGACCCGGCAGATCCCACTGTTGATCCTCACCGAGGCAGCGATCTCCTTCATCGTCGTGCTGGGCGACGAAAACGTTCCATCATGGGGTCAGTTCATCAACAGCGTTACAACTGAAGGAGGTGCTGTGAACGTAGAGCTCTGGTGGGTCTGGGTTTTCCCGCTCGTCTTCCTCGTCATCACGGTGTTTTCGTTTAGCGTCGTAGGTGATGCACTCAGGGACACACTTGACCCGCGGGGGAGTACATGAGTGGCCCACTTCTCTCAGTCGAGGACCTTAGAACGTACTTTCACACTTCGGGGGGCACGGTCAGAGCGGTTGATGGCGTGAGCTTTGCCGTAAATCGCGGAGAAACAGTCTGTCTTGAGTCACTCACTAAACTATTCCCAAGTCCACCCGGGGAGCTCGTTGACGGTCGGATCAAGTTCGATGGAACGGATCTCACAGCGCGCTCGCCAACGCAGCTCACTGACATCCGCGGTGGGCGGATCGCCCACGTGTTCCAGAATCCACAGGGTGCGCTCGATCCAGTCTATTCGATCGAGGCACAGCTTCTCGAATCTATTCAACTCCACCGTGACGTTTCGAAGACCGTCGCTCGTGAGCGTGCCGTCGAACTGCTGGATAGAGTAGGAATCCCCAAAGCTGCGAGCCGAATCTCCGAGTATCCACACGAATTCTCGGGTGGGATGAAACAGCGGATCGTTATCGCGATGGCGCTTGCCGCCGAACCCGATCTGTTGATTGCCGATGAACCCACTACGGCGCTTGATGTCACGACACAAGCGGGGATCCTCGACCTTTTAAACGATCTTCAGGCCGAGCACGAGATGGCGCTCCTCTTCGTGACGCACGATCTCGGAGTCGTGGCAGAGATAGCTGATCGTGTGGTGGTACTCTACGCTGGGAAGGTAATGGAACGTGGGAGCGTCCACGAAGTGTTTGAGTCGCCAGCTCATCCTTATACTCAAGCTCTCTTTCGCTGTCTCCCGGGACGAGGTGAGCAACGCGAAACTATCGAAGGTGAGCTCCCAAGCGCAACTGAACCGCCCCCTGGGTGTCGTTTCCACTCTCGATGCCCCCACGCAATCACGGAATGTCGCGAGGGCGAGCAACCACCGCTTCGACCGACGGAGACTGAAGACCACACAGCTGCGTGCATCTTCTATGAGCAAGGTCGCGATACTTCGGTGGTCCGGCCTGTAGAGAGACAAACGGACGGCCGCTTGAAATCGGCCCGGACTGATGACGGACAAGACTTGGACAATGGACAGGCAAACAACAACGTACGATGAGTGAAGATTCACTGCTCTCAGTTCATGATCTCGAAAAACACTATCCAATAACCGAGGGATTACCCAACCGCGAGACAGGACGGATACGCGCGGTCGACGGCATCGATTTCGATCTTCACCGGGGGGAAACGCTTGGCCTCGTTGGTGAGTCAGGATGCGGAAAGTCAACCGCTGCACGGGCGCTACTTCGTCTCGAGAAACCAACCTCCGGTCGAGTGGTCTTCGATGGCGAACCTATCGGTGACCTCCAGAATGACGAACGGAAGCGGTTTCGACGGCGGGCAAGCATGACATTTCAAGATCCGACATCAAGCTTTGATCCCCGAATGACGATCGGTGAGGCAGTGGCTGAACCCGCAGCGATCCATGGACTTCGGGACCGCGAACGCCGCCGCAGTCGATCCAAAGCCTTGCTCGAACGGGTCGGGCTCTCGGCCGACGATTATGACCACTATCCACACGAACTCTCAGGCGGGCAGAAACAACGCGCCGCGCTCGCACGGGCATTAACGTTGAACCCTGACCTGTTAGTCGCCGATGAACCTGTGAGCGCGCTCGATGTAAGCGTGCAATCTGCGGTACTTGATTTGATAGCAAGTCTCCAATCGGCGTTCAACCTCTCGATCCTTCTGATTAGCCATGATATGAACGTCGTGCGTGACGTCTGTGATCGGGTAGCGGTAATGTATCTTGGCGAGATCGTGGAGATAGGGTCGACTGGCGAGGTATTCGCTGACCCCAAGCACCCATACACGAAAGCGCTACTAGCATCAGTGCCGACACCCGACCCCACTAAGCGCAAAGACCATGCGCGGCTTGGGAGCGAAGTTCCAGATCCTGCCGATCCACCCACAGGGTGTCGATTCCATACGAGGTGTCCTGCCGTAATCCAGCCTGCTGAGTATGATCTCGATCAATCCGTATGGCGAAATCTCTTTGATCTGCGGGTCGCGGTCCGCGACCATACGATCGACATTGAAGCATCTCGAGAGAGACTCGTTACTGAAGGCAAAGCGACGAGCGCAGCAGAAATTTCGGACTCTCAGCTCCAAATGGCGATCCGGGAGGTCTACGATATCCCGGGCGAACTAGAGGATCCAACTGCAGAACAGGCGCTATCGGAAGCACTTATAGATCTAGCTGGGGGGAACATCTCAGCCGCCGAGAACCGCTTCACGAACGCTTTCTCGACGGTCTGCGAACAAAGATCTCCAAATATGCAGGAAACGGCTGCCGGCCATTCAGCAGCGTGTCATCTTCATACTGAACCCACGATCCACTGAGCGCATAGGAAGAGGGACTTTTTTCCAGTAGTAGTGAGACCAGCGTTAGTACCCTCGCTTTATGAAGTAGGCGTCCGAATGGAGGTCATGAGTGATCTCTCTCAGTGATTGCCCACCACAATTATTGCAGTTGGGTGGCTCATCCGGCGACGCATAGACCGTCTCGCATTGCTCACACACGAAGTACCGCAGGCTGAGCACACTCAACCTACGCGAGCAGACCTCAAAGTAACGTGGGTTCATCAGTCGCCGATCGCGTGGAGTGCTTTCTCACTGAGCAGGCTCTTGGATGCAATGCGCTAAAATCGAGTTCATGGAATTTGCAACGGGCCCAGCTCACTGAATTTGAAGGAGGTGACCACGACTAACCGAGGTAGTTTGCTCGCTATTAGAGAGCAAAGGATGAGTAACAATCAGGAACTCCAGTTTATTAGGCGATAAGAGCGGAACATCCTATTACCCTATTTGCTGCGTGTTCAACTGTCTCTGCTGGCTACCTCTGCCCGCCTTCTTCTCACCTTTCTTGGAGTGGGGCATCTATTGCAGCCGCTAGTCTACTCTAAGAGCTGTAGCTTGTGCATGAGGGAGCGAGCCCTTCGTTTTTATATGCCTGAAGGCCTGAGTCATTATTATGAGGATCGTTGAATCGGCTGCTACTGCTTCCTCTCTTCCGATCGAGAGAATGAGGCATACATTACAGCAGTACCCAGTTGAACTAGCGATCCTCTTCGGCTCACACGCAACAGACACCTCGACCTCGCAGAGTGATATCGATATCGCGATTGCATTTGAGAATGTGCGCTCAAGTGATCCGGGTTATAATAGACTGTTCTTCGGGTTGAGTGCGGATCTCAGCGAAATTCTCGGAAGTGATGATGTTGACCTTGCTGACCTACATTCGATGCCCTCGTCACTTCTCAGGTCGGTTTTTGAGAACGGGGTGCTTCTCGTCGGTGATGAGGAGACAGCTATCAGGATGCATCGCGAACTTACTGAATTGACCGACACTGAGCACCCACCTCAGGATCGACTCAACGCAGCACTTGCACGAATCGACGAGCATCTCGATACCGATCCTGCCGCATCGAGGACGACAGCACAAGGAGATCGTAATGGCAAATGAGAAATTGCCAGCGGATCGCCTCAGCCGAATTCTAACCGGTATCGAAACGATCGAAGAAAGCCTTGGTGTACTCGCACGCAAACAGCGGGTGAGCCGTGATGAGTACAAAAGCCATTCAGATACTCAGGATATCGTTGAACGTCGGTTCGTGAAAATGACCGAAGCTGCGATCGACATTGCAGAGGAACTCGTGAAACACGAACGCGGACAGCCACCTGAGAGTAATCCGGCTGCGATGCGGGCGCTCGGTGAGGAGGGAATCCTTTCAACGAACCTCGCGGAAGAAATGGCTTAAGGAGCACGATTTCGCAACGTGTTATCGCATACCTACGGGTCGATTATCGACCAGGATGTGGTCTACAACGCCCTCCAGGATCTCGAACGCTACCGAGAGTTTGCCCAAACGGTTGGTAACTATCTGGAATCGCTCAATGTGTTAGATGAG
The DNA here is from genome assembly GCF_009900715.1 of Halococcus salsus. Classification (NCBI taxonomy): domain Archaea; kingdom Methanobacteriati; phylum Methanobacteriota; class Halobacteria; order Halobacteriales; family Halococcaceae; genus Halococcus; species Halococcus salsus. The sequence goes on along the minus strand of NZ_JAAAJC010000009.1, from coordinate 405 downwards.
TGATTCAGCTTAACAACCCGATAGTACGGACATGTTTTTCTGTGGCACCCCTGCAATTATAGCTGGTGTCTTACCTAAGACTTCACGGATACTCGTGTTCTATTGTTTGGTAAGACACAAAGCGCTGACCAGTTCTTGGAATCGCAAGTCGATACTTCAGACTACATGAGTATTCTGCCAAGTTTAGGTAGCAAGAATAGTATAAGTTGTAGAGTAGCTAAGCCAAGTTGAAGACGCTGAGACAGTTCGAAAGGAGCACCTTTTCGACAGTAGAATAATCGACATAAGTAGGTCAATACTCATTGAGATACTGAACTCTATTTCGACCACGCCATCCGGCTCGCTCAGGCGCTTCGCAGCGACTTCGTGCTGAGTGAGGAACTCGACAAAGCGATTGAGCTCTCT
>NZ_JAAAJC010000008.1:27043-70253 GCF_009900715.1 Halococcus salsus | reverse complement strand
CGTCCGTGCCCGAGGCCGCGTTCACGCACGAGCGCAGGTGTTCCTCGCGCTGTGCCTCCGAGTAGTCGTCGCGATCACCAATGATGAACGAGGAGACAACCCCGGCCGCGAGATACTCACTGCATGAGACGGTTTCTATGACACGCTCGACGCAGAACTATGCTCGCAGGCTATACAGTGGATCGAACGCCAACAAAGCGGGGACACACCCTTTTTCGCATGGGTGCATCTCATGGACGCACACACGCCGTATGCACGCTGGAACGATCACCTCAGAACTATTCGCGGTGATACCGATATTCGCCACGTCGTTAAGCCCCACAACGAAGTTGTCGAAGGAGCAACCCCATCACAGGCCGCTATTGACGCCTATGATACTGGCATCCGCAGCGCGGACGAGCAAATTGGACGCATACTCGATACGCTGAACGATGATATCACGGTCGCCATCACAGGCGATCACGGTGAGGAGTTTGGACGCTACAACCCGTTTCATACAGCCTCACTCTACAGTTCGATGACGCAAGTACCACTACTGGTGCGTTCACCCGAGACAGGCAGTGAGCGGATAGCGGAGTATCCTGCACAGCATCTCGACATCGCACCGACACTAATTGATGGTGCTGACATCAAGCCGCCAGAAGACTGGCAAGGCGAGTCACTTCGAGCGATTGAACGCGGAGGCGACGAGCAGATATACCTCGCCGTCGATGAGATATCTGGTGTCCGGGCGGGCAAGTGGAAACTTATTCGCCGGAATACCGATGAACTCTACAATACACCACACCACGGTGATGACGGTGAGGATGTGGCTACTGAATACCCGAAGAAACATGACGAACTCAGGGCGCTTCTTGACGAACACGAAACACGGATATCAGAAAAACAAGTTGGAGCTGGCGAACAGCAATTAGAAGATAGTACAGCGGATCTCTCGGATTCGACCCGGCAAAGTCTCGAAGATTTGGGCTACCTTGAAGAGTAGCTCAGAGCAATAATAACCGCCATTTCGGGAAATTATATCAATAGAATTCCCATATTGGACTATTGCATAGCCAGTGTTTCTTCTTACTCAGGAATTCGACGAGGTGAGTCAATGTAGCTGACTGATACTGAGTGGTGAAGAACTTCTCGTTTAGCCACTCATCAGACGATTACCATACCTGATTCTTCCTCGGCTTCATCCTCTCAAACCAATACCGATCGATCCCGACGCCGTGTGGCGCTTTCAATGAAACACTCTGATGAAGTTTTGTTCGCTGCTCAAAAGTTCGACTTCAACCCGATCCAAAAGAACAACGTTCCGAGGCTCACGATGCGCGATGCGGTCGCGAAAGCGACCGACGACTTCAAATTGTCGTGACTGGAGGTAGTAAGATCGGAAGAGCGATTTCAAACGCAAATATATTACACGAGTGGAGGGTTTCTGTGAGCATGAATCTGAATAAACTCAGACAGACCATATATGGTGCGTATCTGTATCCATACCTGATTGCCGACAAACATCTTGCAACGGGGACAAATATATTCGAGAGAGAATGGGATGCAGTAATCGTTCTCGATGCGTGTAGAGTTGATGCATTGATGGAGGTTCGTCACGAATATGCGTTTCTCGAAGAGGTGGATACGCGGTGGTCAGTGGGGTCCACATCGAAAGAGTGGATCATAAATACTTTTAAAGAAGAATACCGGAACGAAATAGCTGAGACGGCACTGGTTACCGGGAACGGTTGGGCAGAGAAGGTACTCATGAATACTCCAGAATGGGGACGATGGACTGCACTCAACGGCAGTTTTTGGGAGGAACATGCCATCGCATCGTACGTCGAACGAGACCTCGTCTCCTCGTCTGACTTCGCTACGTTCCTTCCCACGTGGAGCAACGAGTTTAGTGAAGCTGGTAATAGAGCGCCAAGAGCCGAGTACGTTACTGACGCAGCGATAACCACCGCACGAGAAAACCGACCGGATCGGTTAATCGTCCACTATATGCAACCACACGAACCGTATTATAGTACAGTGCCAGCGGACGAACCGCTTCCAGAAAGTAACAGGGCACCGCTGGAAACACTGAGAAACGGCGGGGACAAGGAGGCGGTGTGGCACGAATACATCGAGAATCTCCGCTATGTCCTCGATAACGTGCAGACACTACTCACGAATATCGATGCTGAGAAGGTGATTATTACTGCTGACCACGGCGAGTTGTTCGGTGAAATGGGAGTATACGGGCATGTAGCAGCACTCCCGCATCCAAAATTACGGAAGGTCCCTTGGGTAGAAACTCAGGCCACTGACGAAGATACCCATTCTCCCGATGTCGACATCGATGAAGTATACTCGCCAGAGACAGGTGTTGAAGACCGGTTACGAAACCTTGGATACTTGTAGAATCCGCATCTATTTGAGTTGCCGGACGACGTTCTGGTATCGAACATGTAGGCTTTCTACGCAGAAATCTTCGACATCATCTAGTCGCTGGTCCTCAAAAGAAGAAACCATTTCGACGAACTCATCGTCAGTTGTGAACGTATTTTCAGTCGCGAATCCAATATCGCCGACTTCCCTAGCGATGACCGGCGTCCCCGAGGCGAGCGATTCGAGAATCACGCGCGGAAGCCCTTCAATGAGGGACGGATGAACCAACACATCCGAAAAGGAGAGATATCTGGGAATGGCTTCTGGAGGGACTCCACCGACGTGAGTCACGTGCGTGGTGTACTCATCAGAAACACAAACGGGGTCTTGAATCGGCCCAACCAGCACAAAATGAAGATCATCTCTGGAGTCGACGATCCGTGGAATCGTCCGTTCGAGGACTTTCTTACCCTTTCTTCTCGAAACTCTTCCCACAGAAATAGCAACCGCACCGGAATCCGGGATTGCAGCCGGTTTCTGTCCATACAAACGACCGGTTTCGAAACGGATTCTGTCAATGGCCGGTGGGATAATCTCGATGTCGTCGTCAGAAACTCCGTGTTTTTGCAGTACCGAAGCACCGTACGGCCCCATCGTAATATACCCATCAGCTAGATAGAGGGGTGGTCTCCCAACGATATTATTCAAGAGGAAATGCGGTATTTTGTTTGATAGACTAGATAGCTTGTGGACGTTGAACCTGTCGCCACTATATCTATATATAAATTTTATACCATTGGCCTTAGCCACTGTCCCAACAATCATACCATGAACTGGCGGGTTCGTAAGTTGAATGAGTATGTCAGGTGTCTCTGAATGAACATACGATCGGAGTGCCGCTATCTCTCCTGCAATCGAGGACGATTCGTTTAAACCGTAGGCACCGTCGAAATGCGCCTCTACATCGGATACGAAGCCACCGTCGGTTGAGAGTAAATGGGTGGTATACGCTTCAGACAACGCCTGGCCAGCGTGTGATGCGTCGAGCAGAACGTTGAACGATGAAGCGGATCCCGTAAACACGCCAATCGTGGTACTCATTGTAGTTATCGGGTATATCTCGTCTTATACACCTATACCTGTGGATCTGGTCTGTGGATCTGAGGATCCACTGCTTGACGACCCAAACCCGTTCTCGATGCCGGCGCTAAAATGACAATACGAGCCTTCTTTTGCAAAGTTTGTATGACAATGGAGCCGACACGGTTGTTTTATCCCGCTTCCGCGACCGTCGACTCGTATGTCCAAAAATCCGACCATCATTTTCGGCATCGACGGCGCTCACTTCGAACTCATCGAACCGTGGATCGAGGCGGGAAAGCTACCGAACATCGAGCGCGTGATCGACACCGGCGTGACCGCCGACCTCCAGTCGGTGCTGCCGCCGGTGACCTCACCCAACTGGAAGGCCTACGCGACCGGAAAGAACCCCGGCAAGATCGGTATCTTCTGGTGGGAGAACATCGACGTCGAGAACGAGCGTGTCCACTATCCTTCAGAGCGAAAACACGGCAACGACGAGTTCTGGGAACTGATTGCAGAGGACGAGCCGGTTGGCGTGTTGGGTGTCCCGACGACGTATCCACCGAAATCGATCGATTCGTTCCTCGTCGCTGGCGCACCCGACGGCGAGGACTCGGGCTTCGCCTCGCCTCCCTCGGTCGAGGACGAACTCCGCGAGCGATTCGATTACCGCGTAACCAAGAGTGCCCGACTGAAAGACGACATCGACGAGGCCGCAGAAGAAATCCTCGAACTGATCGACATGCGCTACAGGGCCGCGAAGCATCTGCTCGACGAACACGACGTTTCGTTCCTCCAAGTGACGACATTCTACATCAACTCGCTCCATCACTTCCTCTGGGACCACGAGTACACGCTCGACGCGTGGCAGCTCGTCGACGGGCATCTTGGTGAGTTCCTCGACGGCGACCATAATGTCGTGCTAATGAGCGACCACGGCTCGAACGAGATTCAAACCGTCTTCCACATCAACTCGTGGCTGGCCGACGAGGGGTATCTCAGCCTCGATACAGGCATTGCGACAGGTCTCCATCGGCTCGGGATCAACACTGACCGATTGATCCGGATCGCAACACAGCTCGGTGTGCGGGACATGGCCGAGCGCGTGACGCCACAGCAGATCATCGACCTCATTCCGAGCGAAGAGGGTGAAATCAGCCGCGAGAGCAAGACCGACAACGTCGACTGGGGGCAGACAGCGGCAATCGCTAGTGGCCAGGGACCGATCTATCTTACTGCCGACCGCACCGACCCGCAGTACGACCGGCTCCGGGAGGAGTTGATCGCGAAACTCGAAGGGATCACCGATCCGAACGGCCGCTCGGTGGTCGATGCGGTCGTTCCCGGCGAAGAAGTCTACTCCGGCGAGTTCGCGGACGAAGCGCCGGACATCGTCATCGATCAGGCGAAAGGCGTCCACATCCCTGGCAGTATCGGTCGGGACGAGGTGTTCTCGGTACCCGATAAGGATGGGTGGCGCGGCGAGAACAAGCGCCACGGAATATTTGCTGCCACCGGGCCAGACATCGGGCAGGGCCGGATTGAAGACCTCTCAATTCTCGATCTCGCACCGTCGTTGCTCCATCTGCACGACTGTGCGATCCCGACCGACATGGACGGTAGCGTTCGTCGGTCGATATTTGCTGACGACAGCAACGCTGCGAATCGCACAGTCGAACACCGATCGGTGACGTCACGCGAGCAGGAGATCAGGCGAATTCGGCAGGTGGCGCGGAAGCTCAGCGGCTAGAGATAGCCGAGGTCTTCGAGTCGTTCTTCGACATCGCCATCGTCCTCGACCCGATCGAGTTCGTCCAGAACGGTGCGGAGCAGCGTCGTCGCATACTCGTTCGCCGAGTCGAAACCGTTCGCTTCCGCGCGCTGTTCGAGGCGTTCGGCAAGTTCGTCGTCGAGTTCGAGGCTCACGTCCAGCCACTCCCTCGGAGGTAGCATATCTCTTGGGAAGCACGACAGCAATCAGGGACGGAATCATTCGACGTATCCGAGGTCCTCCAGTCGTGCTTTGGCCTCGGTGTCGAGTTCCCTAGCGAGCGACGGGATATCTGATGATGCGACTTGCACGTCCGCCGCGAGTTCTCGGAGTTCGACTGGGCTTTCCGTCGCGTCGAACGGCAGGTACTCTGCGGGGTCCGGCGGAGGTCGTAGGTGACGCCCGCTGAACGGTTCGACGGCGCTCGCAAGCTGGTGGTCATGATATAGCGGCTCTCCGAAGTGCCGGACGAACTTGTGGCGAGCGATACGTGCCGCGACCGTATGGTCGCGATGGCTCACCGAGTCGGAGAGCGCTATAGCGCGGTCCTCGTCATCGAGGTGCGAGGAGTGCCTGCTCGTCGCCGGGGTTGAGAAAAAAGTCAAACAAATCAAATGATTGATTATTCTTTTTGCACAGATCCATTCCCAGAAAGGAAGTGGGTATCAAATCCACCATTTGAGTAGATATGTGTACCACCGGGGTCATTCCTAAGTCTATTGTAATCGTCACGCGTATATCGTAATCCGTCGTAAAGCTCTGTATCGACAGTAACATCCGATTCAGGCAGCACCAAGTATGTATCATTCACTACATTTTCGGAAGGATATTCTCCATTGAAGTGATAAGGGAAAAAAGATGGGTTGGGACGTTTGTTTTCAATGTTTGCAAGCATTTCATTATTTGGCAACCGATATCCGTTTCCACGGGCGGCACGTCTACCAAGCTGTGATGTTCGGTGACGATAGACAAGTGATCGAGTAGTGCCAATTGACACATCCTCTGCACGATATTTGAAAAGGGTGGCATACCCAGTGTGCTCTCGGTCAGTGACGTGGGGTGAGTCTTGATATAGATATGGCGATGTAAAAAGTGCCGGACTAGCTACGGCTATTACTATGAACAGAACTATCCACAAACTGATGGCTCTAGATTTTGTGTTCCATTTTTTTGCTCGAATGATACTGATCCCAGTAGTTGCGAATACAGATAATATGACGAATGTGACACCGATGAATCGGGTTACTAGGTTGACTCTACCAGCAGCGAATGTCACAATCATAAGTCCACCAATAGGAACCAATGCTACCGCATACATTGATAACAAACTGGCTGATTTAGTATTTTTACCCATTTTTATATTCTTGAATGAATAGATGATCGATCCGCTTGCAAGCAAGACTATGATGATCTTCGCTGCAAATATTTTCAATAAAATTTCCCAAATTGATGCGCCAATTTTACTAAGCCCATTCGTACGATTGGCTACCCCACCTGTTGTACTTATACCATTTTGTATCTGTAGTATAAGGGAGCCGATTGCGCCTTGAAATGTAGGATTTGAGAATGTTTGGAGATAGACTATGAGGCCAAGAACTCCACCAGCACCTACCAAGATACGTCGCGAGCTCGGGAAAGTTAGCGTGGGACGAAAAATAGAAAAAACAAAGCGAACAATCGCTGTACCAGCAAAGAAGGCTGCGACCGCAACTCCTACTAGAGGATGCAAGAAAACGAGAGTCGGGAGAGATATAAATAAAACAAATATAGTACGTGAACGATTCGAATAAAGAAGGTACATATTCAATAAATAAAACAGAAAGCTAACATAAAAAACAGCAAGAACAAGCGGTGTCATTTGAAGATTCGGTAACTGTACTGTCATTATCGGAGGCAATGTAGAGCCAACAACAAGTCCTGCACCAACTTGATGCTGGGCCGGCGTAATCCGCCGCGAGGTCAACTCAACAAAAACACAAAATAATATTGAAAAAATAGGAATCAATAACATTGTACTGGTTTCTATCGGCAGACCTGTTATGAGAGTGATTTTAGTTGCGAGGAGATGTGGAGCCGGATAAAGTATGGTTTCGGGAATTCCATACCCAGCAATAAGGTCACGAATCACTCCGAGCTGTGCGAACGTATCTGAGGATGCAAAAAAATAATACCCTCGGATCAGTGGAAGTGCCGTAAAACTAAACACGACTGCTATTATCAAACCAGCCCCTGTCCACTGAGCCAAACGGTAATCACTTCTAAAACAGAGTCCGATAGCAGTAAAGAGAGCGATGCCGAAACCGATCCAAGCAACTAATGGAGTCCCTGTATAGATCGATATCTCATATCCATCAATAGACGCATATCGAGCGGTGTAGACACTTGCAGTAAGCGATAGAAGACCAATAATTGCTCCGATACGCCACAACCGTGAATTGTCTGTGTTTTCAATATTCATATGTAATGGGAGTGTCTATTGAATATATCTATCGTCTATCACTGTAGGTGAGGTTCGAGAGAAAACATAGGTAAGGTATTGTTTGATACGTGAACGTATCGCAGTTGATCCAACATCGTAATCATGCAGGCTCGTCATGAGATATGGGATATCCGCATGAAACAATCGCCACGTCACGGCATAAAATCCAGGAATGAACGCTCGCTTGCCAAGAAACGCGTCTGCGTGCAGCGGTATCGAGTCTATAGTCCACGGGCGGAGAAGTTGACGAACGATTGCCGAATCGTACACCGTCATCGGAAATTCTCTGATTCCGGACCGTTCGTACGGATCACGCCGTGAATCCGAGCGGAGCGACGCATCACGCTCGAATCCTTGGCTCTGTAGCGCTCGCAGCAGCTGCTCGGAGTATTCCCATCGCCCAGCACGGAACTGAACCGGCTTGAAGCCGAGATAATCGTCGAACGTTTCACAGCCGATCGCCACCATCTCTTCGATCGATTCCTCATCGTACTCGGCCAGCCAATCCGAATCGCCGGGACCGATTCGCTCGGGATGGATGTGGAGTCCGACGCTGTGGGGTTGATCGAGCCACTTCGCGACGGTTTCCGGGCGATTCTCCACCACGTCGGGAGTGACAAACAGTGTCGCTGGTATCTCTATCTCGTCGAGGAACCGTTCGAGGATATCTACACACTGGTAGACGTTCGGTTTGGAACCACCTTCGACATCTACCGTAAGGAGTCCTTTCATATGTCGTCCGTTTTTGTTTCAGATTGCTTAACAGATCGATTTCCATTCTCGAACGCACCGAGGAGCCCATCCGTATACCGTTCCATCGAAAACCGCTCCAGCGTCTCAGTATCGAGACCGCTGGATGATTCGATCGTCGTTCCGGAGATGGTTTGCGGGAATTCATCAAGCGGACCGACATGCAGCCGCGGATGGTCGATCGTTGGGATGATTCCTAGGGGAGTGATGAATACTGCTGTATTGAGTGACAACGCCTCAAAGACAACCGTCGGATACGTCTCTACATGAGATGGAACCAAGAGTCCGTCTGCGGCTGCAATCGTTTGTAGTGTCTGTTCATGTGGAAGCGCTCCACAAACCCGCACACGATCTTCGACATCATGGTTGCGTACTGCTCGCTCAACGTTTTCTCGTTCATCACCATCACCGATCATAGCAAGCGTGTACTCTGATGGAAGCTCCGAGAGTACCTCAATCGCTCCAACCGGATTTTTGAGTGGGGCGAGACGACCAACATAAACGAGGAGCGTTTCATCAGCATCGACACCGAGATCAACTCGTCTCTGATCGATATCCATCTCCGAGTTGGCACTGGCAATCTTCTCAGAATTCAAGATTCCATGAAGGACTGTGACCTCTGCATCCGTATACGACTCAATAATCTCTTTTGTGCGTGGTGTTCGACAGAATGCAGTCTCTCCCATGAAAAATTTGAAATTGACTCGTTCAAGAAGAAGCTTTGGGGTGATCTCCGGATTCGGGACAACCGACGGTGTATATCCGATAAACGAAACGAGTGGCAGGTCATACAGTGATGCAAGTGCTTTCCCGATCCAATGAGTCAAATGTGAATTCGAGTGCAACCCATCTATTTTGTGATTCCGAAGCCACCAGCATACGTAACCAAACAGTAATACGGAGGAAGCGATTCGGGTTACCACCGAAATCGGCGAGTAAACTGGTTTTCCTTCAGGCTTCGCATGAAACGGTCGATGGATTTCAACGTTGTCCACGACTTCTGACTTAGCAGAACCATGTTCACGAGTGGTGAAAACGGTAACATCATGACCGCGCTCGGCTGCCAGTTGGCAAAACCGCCATTTGGTGTGTGCACCACCACTGGTTTGTGGATAGAAATCTTCTGTGAGAACAACTAAATCCATCAGATCACCTCTGACACTATGAATGAGGAACGGATCATTACGTTCATGAACTGTGTTCCATGCGCCGCAAGCGCGTCTATCTCTGGGCTTGTCTCCCGTTCGTACCCATGTGAGGAGAGATGATCGGCGCGGAGCGCGTCCACGCTCAGTAAGATCACGTTCGATATCTCACTCATTGAGCCAACCCTCGCAGAGATGACGCATAAGACCGTTGTTCGTCAGCGCACTGCTCACGGATCGTCTGCTCGGTTCGCTCCGCGATCGTTTCCCAGGAGTATTGCGCTGCCGTCTCAGGGTTCCGCTTACTCATCGATCGCCGGAGATCGCCATCATCCAGCATCTGTTGTACCGCATCCACGAACGTCTGCAAGTCCTCACCCCTGACCAACGCTCCATTCTTCCCGTCAACAAAGAAATCCTCGTACACGGGCAGACGCTTTGCGACCACGGGCAGGCCGGCAGCCATCGCCTCCAACAAGACGATCCCAAACCCCTCCTGCGTCGAGGCGAAGACGAACAACTCGGCTCGATTGAGCAGCTCGATCTTCCGCTCCTCGTCGACGAACCCGTGTATCGTGACGTGTGCGCCCAGATCGAGGTCGGCGACCAACTGTTCCAATCGCTCCCGTGCGGGCCCGTCACCGGCGACGTCCAGCCGGACGTCGTGGCCTTCGTCACGAAGCCGTCGCACGACGCGAACGAGCCGGTCCTGACGCTTTCGCTTCGTCAACCGACCGACCACGACGAGTCGTCCCGGGTCGGATTCGATCGCCGGCCGTCGATACCGTTCGTACTCCACGCCGTTCGGAATGACGGTGAGTCGCTCCTCGGGCACACCATACTCCATGAACTGCTGTTTGATGTGGGTCGCCGGCACGACAATTGCACTATACTCGAAGACGCGCAGGAAGTTCTGCACGATCAGCTGAATCGTCGCCGTGAGCGGGTCGTACACGTCATAGCAGCTCCAATCGAAAAATTCGTGTCGAGTTGCGACGATCGGCACGCTGAACAGCTTCGCCGCGAGGACCGCAAACGTCGGATACGGCGTCATCGTCTCGACGACCGCGTCGAACTCCTCGCGGTACAGCAGCCAGACCACGGCCGGCAGGCTGACGAACGCAAACAGATACCGCGAGAGGAAATAGCCGAGCGATCCGTACTCGAAGACGAACGCCGGCACACAGGTGACGTGCCGGAAGCGCCGTCCCTGATCGACGGTTTCGTCCGGGAGATCGGGATCGGTCTTCCCCGCCAGCACCGTCACTTCGTGCCCGTTCGCTGCGAGGCGTTTGGTGATCTCGTTTGCCCGCTCCTCGCCGCCACCACCGCTCGCGAGAAACGAGGTGTTGTTGATGTACAGCAGCGTCATACTCTCGTCTGCGGTGTCAGTATGCGTCTCGATAGCGACTCACCGAATCCACGTTGTCAGGATCGTTCGCGTCAGGCCGATCGCATAGCCCAACTGCGGCTTTTTCGTTTCGCCGGCCTGACGCTCCTCGATCGTGATCGGCACCTCTTGGAGTCGCAGCCCGTTCTTACGCGCCTCGATGATCAGCTCGGGTGCGCTGAACCGCTCCTCGGTCAGCGTGAGCTTCGACAGCTCCGTGCCACGGATCGCCCGGAAGCCGTTCGTACAGTCCGTGATCTCGGATTTCGTGAGCAGGTTGATCAGCCGCGTGAACACACGAATGCCGGCCCGACGAACCACACTGTTGCCCGAGTAATCGGTGCCTTTGTGCCGCGAGCCCATCACGTAGTCGGCCTCGTCGTCGATGATCGGAGCCACCATGCGTTCGAGCCGGTCGCTCGGATGCTGGCCATCCCCGTCCATCGTCACCACGATCGAGACCTCCTCACGCATGGCGATCGCAAAGCCCGTCTGGAGGGCACCGCCCTGGCCCTGATTGAGATGGTGTTCGACGACGGTCACACCATTCGAGCGGGCTCGACTGGCAGTCGCATCGGCCGAGCCATCCGAGACGACGATCGGCATCACGAGATAACCCCGGATCGTCTTCGGCAGCGAGTTGACGACTTTCTCGATGGTCGCCTCCTCGTTGTAGGCCGGAATCACGACGCCGATCGTTTCGCCTCCACCGTCGGCCTGGATCGCGTTGGCCTGTTCGAGCGAGAGGCTTCGCGTGAGGTCGTTGATTCGGCCCCGATTGGCACGCACGATCGACACGAGATAGAACACACAGGCCAGCAAGGCGACGTTCCCGAGCAACGAGACGGTCACGTATCGCTTGCGAATGTTCAGCAGGTCGCCGATCTGATCGTAGATGACCGGGGCGAAGACGATGGCAAGCAATCCGACGGCCGCACCGCCCGCAAGCAGCAGGTCCGTTCTCACGAACCGCGTCCGATAGCGCTCGAAGCCCCACGCTAACGCCCCGATAGCCAACACGACTAAGACTACTGCCAGCGGATTAACCATTGATCATCTCAACTGATAAATTCTTATAGATCCCATGTCAGTTTTTGTCCTTGTACAGGTACTCCAAGGCGAACCTAATAATAATGTCGTCTGCCTTCTGTGTCCTCACTCGGTTCAATGTAGCCCGTTTCTCGATAGACTATCGATGATTTTCCGGGCGAATAACTTCTAATGGATGATTTTGCCGACTGCTCAACGCAGCGCTATCCATGTGGTCGCCTTCATCGCTGATTTCCCACCGCTTAAACCGTACACAGTTGTCCACCCACCAACGGCACGGCGGGACTCCTCAGATGCACGCTATCACTCACCGGCGACTCTCGAAGGCCACGCTTGCGGCGGGTGCGATCGCACTCACCGTCGCCGTCCTCGCTGCACACGCTACCCCAGCGACTGGCTACGAGCTCTCGATCTACCGGGCAACGCCGACTGCGTTCTGGATCGGGCTGTTCGTCGCGCTGGCGATCGCGGTCGTCCTCGCCGTTGCCAGTTACCGACGATCGATCCGGGTCGTAGCACTGTGGCTCGGCGGCCTCGCGATCGTCGCGTTCGCCGCGTTACCGCTTCTCCGTAGTTACTATTTCTTCGGCCCGGGGGATGCACTCACCCATCTCGGGATCACCAAGAGCCTCGCCCGCGGAACCATTGACCTCACAACGGTCATCTATCCGGCGATGCACACCCTCGCTGCTCTTCTCGGCATCCTCACCACGCGACCGTTCACCTGGGCACTCTTACTTACTGTCCCGATTTTCGTCGCGGTGTTCGTCCTGTTCGTCCCGCTCTGTGTGCGCCTGATCGTCGCCCGTCCGACCGTCGACCCGACCGCCGTCCTTTCGGCGCTGCTCTTGCTTCCGATCGCCGTCATCTATCTCCCGGTGCTCCAGCCGATCCCGACCAGCGAAGCCATCCTCTTCGTCCCCGCCGTCACCTTCGTGTTGCTCGCGTACACGCGCCGCCCCCGCCGACTCGCTTTCGGCACGCTGCTCGTGCTCACGCTTGGCTTTCTCGTTGTCCTCCATCCCCAACACGGCCTTGTCTTCGGGGCCCTCCTCGGGATCGTACTGGTCACACAGTTCCTCGCCCAACCACTGACACGGACGGTCTCAGGGCCGACAGCGATCGCGCGCCTGTTCGTCCAGTTCGTCGTGCTCGCCGGTGTCGGCCTCGCGGTCGTCTGGCTCTGGCTTCGCACCCAATCGCTGTTCGGCCGCGGGGTCTCCCAGCTCGGCCCCGTGCTGTTCGACGTCGAGACCGCCGCCCAGCTCCAAACCTTCCTTGCAACACACTCGTTCGATGCCATCGTCGCCGAACTACTCGACACCCCCCCGCGACCGATCATCCCGCGCAGCAACACCCTAGAGACACTCGGGGTGTCCGTCCGTACGATCTATCGTCGTACGTTCACCGTCGAGATCGTCTATGGGATCGTCGCCGTGCTTGCCCTCTTCGTTCCACTCCTCTCCAAAGCCGCGAACCGCCGCCATATCCGGTATTCGGTCGTGCTCTCGCTTGTCTGTGGGATCGTCCCCGCTACAACTCTCACCGCGCTGTACGTTCTCGCGGGCAACCCGCTCCAGTATTTCCGGTATCTCGGCTTCATTCTGGTCTTCGTGACGATCCTCGGTGGCGTCTTCCTCTGGGAGGCACGCGCCGCCGCCGAGACGTGGCTCCCATCGGTACCCGTCCGTAGCGTTCTCGCCGTCGGCTTCGTCGCGTTGCTGGTTGTCTCCTCGTTTACGATGTTTCGTTCGCCGTACGTCACCCAACAGACCGACCACGTCCCCGAGGGACAGATGGATGGTTACGAGTTCGCGTTCGCATATGGCGGAAGCGATATCGGATTCGCCGGCGTCGTCTCGCCGATCTACCGCTATCGGGACGGCATCGCCGGGACGAACGCATCGAGCGTGTCCAAGGCATCGCTCGACGATCCACGCGGCAGCGGTTCGTACTCGCGCGTCCCGTTCCATTTCGCTGATCAAGAGCTCCGCACACAGTCCGACGACCCGTTCTATCTCCCGGTGACGGCCGCCGACCGACAGTCGAGTACACGGCTGTACGGCGGCGTCGAGTTCTCGCAGGACGATTTCGCATACCTCACCACGACGCCCGGCATCGCCAACACCTATGCGAACGGCCAGTTCGACCTTTACCGCGTCGAACCGGCCAACGAAACCGATGGATGAGACGAATCAACCAGAAACGGGCACCGGTATTGTGAAAACCCGCCAGCACCAATCTCTCAGTCACATGACGATGCCAGACCACACGACTGAGCGTTTCATGGTCTTGACCGGGAGCGAAGACTTCGCCGACCACATTCTCGATATGACCGATGTACAACTGGATGACGAACTCGAAGAACTCAAGGAACTGTTCTCAGATGAGCAACTCGAACAACTCGAAGAACCGCTACCGGAGGAGGTGCTCACTGATATATTGCTCTCTTTTAATTGGACACTACCGGGCGAATTGATGTGCAGTCACAGTTCCAAATCGTATGGCATCGACCTTGTGTCGCTCTCGGAGTACACCGCCGAACGAGGTCTCGATGAGATCGACTTCGACGGCGATGCTCCCGACGGATTGTGTTCATACTGCTGGTCGAATACACAGGAGATGCTCGCCGTGGAAAGGGAACGCAGTGCAGAGGGCGTGTATGACCGGATTGGCACGGTCGGCTACCGCCTCCGGTGGAAGCAAAAGGGTCGTGCCCGCGAGGAGTGGTACGACATCGTCGTCCGCCCGGAGACGACGATGGCGGAACTGGATCGACTCGTGTGCCGGTTCAGCACGCTTGGTGACTTCCACCTCCGGATGTACGGTCTCGAAGATGAGTATCTGGACTCAAGTATCAACGTCGTTCCAGACCAGCAGCACTCGGACCCGTCGGACATGATGGCCAGCGAGATAACGATTGCAGAGGTCGCCGAACGGGCAAGCCTCTGGGAAGGGGATCGCCTCAGTCTCGTCTACGATTTCGGGACGCCCTCGCACTTCTACTGCATCGTCAAAGAGATCTATGAGCCAGCAGAACTTGATTCGCTCTTGACCGAAACTGATCTCAGTGCAGCGACCGAGACAGCCGCTATCGTTGATCAGAAACGTCCCTGAAAGTGGGTTGTGTATGCTGCGAAAAAACGGTACTCAGCTCGTCTCTTCGTAGTCCTGCCAGAGTTCCTCGATTCGTGCTCGAACTGCTGCGAGGACCATCGAGAGAACACTCCGGTAGTCGTCCGGAAAACGGCTATCAGTCGGTTCGCCCGCATCGGGTGGCGGATGAAAGTGTTCACGAGTGCTGTGAGTGCTCGATTGTCGATCCCAGCGACATTGCCAGACGTTGCTCCCGCCGTCGTCGATATCATCGATATGGGTCTCTGTATAGTGCATGTTGAAGCCGTCGTTGCGGTACCACTGGATTTCGAGGTTTGCCTCCCGAACGGGCGCGGGATAGCGCGCTGGGTCGAACGTGACCGCGAGATGCTTGTGTTCGGCAGTTCCTTCACCAGCGATCAGGACCACCTCCACAACTTGATCATCAGTGCGAAGCGTTCGGGCGATGGCTTTGAGAATCGCCTCGTCGATTGGCGCGTTCGGGTCGGACATACGACCCGGGTCACGCCGGAGCCGACTGCTGCTCGCGCTGGAGGCGCTGAGCGTGTTCGAGCACGCGCTGTTCCTCCCGGACAGTCAGCCAGTCGTTGACGTCAGTCCAGATGGCTTCGAGCGCGTCGTGATCATCCGGGTCGGCGATATCGAACGCACTCACCTGCGCTGGATCAGACATGTCGTATTTGTCTTGGTAGGCGCGGTCGCGGTCAAGCAGCGTTTCGAGCCGGGTCGCGAGTTCATCGCTCGAATGGGTGCGTCTGGCTTCGTTGGCGCGTTTCCAGCGAAAATACGCGCGATTGCGCTGAAACTGTGCGGGCCGTCCCTCTCCGACCGGTTCAACGATACCCATCTCGGCGAACCAGAGGAGGTGTCGCCGAGCAGATTCAGGTGTGCACTCGGTTCGGTCGGCGACGGCGGAAACGGAAGTGGGTTCGCGCAGCGTGAGTGCAGTCTCGTAGATGCGTTCTTTGACCGTCTTGTCCTCGTTCCACTGCTCGCGCTCTTGGCGAACAGCCTCGTCTGACGGCATCCCGTCCGAGGGAATACCGACATCTGACCCTGTATCGTGCTCGCCCATATCCGATAATATGACGCACTTGCGTAAATATGTTAGCCTCAGTTGGTGAGAGGTTGCGGAGTTTGCGACAGACGGACTCGCCTGAAATCCGATGGTCGGATTCCGCGTCGTTCACGGCGTGGAGGATGTCATGCATCCGGGTCCGGCACCCATACCTTGTGTACGGGCTGGAACACCACATACGCATCCACGTTGGAGTTGTCGTTCGGGTGAGCCGTGTGGAGCGTTAGGGCTCCCATCTCTGAATGCGAGCGATTCTGTTCGGACACCCACGCTTCTGCGCGGTCCTCC
Source organism: Halococcus salsus (assembly GCF_009900715.1). Classification (NCBI taxonomy): domain Archaea; kingdom Methanobacteriati; phylum Methanobacteriota; class Halobacteria; order Halobacteriales; family Halococcaceae; genus Halococcus; species Halococcus salsus. Next base: position 53,744 of record NZ_JAAAJC010000008.1, on the reverse strand, counting down.
GAGGGGAACTCGATGCGAAGATCGTCATCGAACACCTCCTCGGTAAGCGGTGTCTCACGGAATACCGAGTCTTTGAGTTCGACGAGGTAGTTGCCAGACATGACGCGAGTGTTCGTGCTGAGAGCGCTTCAAAGTATGTTCCACTGTCATGCTGAGTGGGTGATTCACGGGTCGTAATGGTAGACGTAGGGATGGTCACCCGTTCCGTCGGGCATGATGTCCCCGAGGATATCTTCGAGTTGCGCTTCGGTCGGTGCCGTTGTGACGACCTGCCCATCGTAGATGGCCACGTATGCTTCTTCGAGCCCGAGGTCGCGGAATTCCCGGCCCAGCCGTCGGGCGTTCGCCTTTCCGAGCTGCTCGTGATAGATCCGCGCCAACTCAGTGGTTTTGTCCTTGAGTTCCGCAATCTCGTCGGCGAACCGCTCGCGGTTGTCTTGGTTCTTCGTGTAGAATCGCAGGCGTTCGGCGTCACTGCGGGCCGGTTCGTCCTCCGGAGGAAGCATTTCGGCGATCCCGAATCGGTGTTTTGCCTCTTCGTAGACGGTCTCCGGATCGTCCTTGATCATCTGCATCGCCATCCCCGCAAGCATATCGACTTCTTCCATGCCGTTTGTCACGATCCGCCCGTCGTACGGGAGCAACACGACCGATGTCACCGCAACCGGGAGCGCCTCTTCGGGAAGCGCCTCCGCATAGCTGTCGTAGACGCCCGTGACTTTGTACGCTCGCGGTTCGTCCGGATCGAGAAACACCGACCCGTCTTCGAGATGCTCGACGACGAAAAACTGCCCCGCCTCGTAGTTCAGCCATGATTCGATCCGTTCGAGTTGCGATTGCGAGAGGTCGGCGGGATTTTCTCTGACGAACTCCTCGATCACCTCGACCGCGTTGGCTTCCCGATAGAGCGTGTCGTGAATCGGCTGGATCTCGTCGGTAGACAACCGTTCGAACTCTTCGTAGCTGTCGATGCCCGGCACCACATCGAAGCGGTCGTTGGCGTACAGGAGCAGCTGTCCCTCCAGTTCGATGAACTCTCGTGCAGTTTCCGGGTCGAGAATCGATGAATCGGCCGTGTCACCCGGGCTTGGGATCAGTTCGCTCCCTTCTTCATCCATTCTCGTGACGATTTCTTCGATGACGGCATCGTACTCTTCGGGGGCAACATCGGCACGTTCGAGTGCGACATCGGGATCGACCTCGCCCTGTACTTCGTCGGTCGCCGTTGCGAGTGAGGCGAGCACGGCATCGGATTCCGGCGACAACGAGTTGATGATCTCTTCGAGTCGGTCGGCTTCTGCCGATGGCAGGAGTTCGTCCGGGTCGAGACTTTCAGCCGGTTCCCAATCCGGGGGATCGAGTGGAGCTTCGGGGAGTTCGGATGACGCCGCGGCATCAGAGACAGCATCGAGGTGCGTGGCGTCATCGAGCTCGCCACTCATGAACATCGACTTCGCCATCCCCCAGTTGGCGGGATCAGCTGCGGCGTCGACGATGGTGTCGCCGAGCGATTCGACGTGCGTCGCCAACCGATCTCCGTTTTCGATATCACCGCGAGCGTCGAGAAATCGGAGAAAGGCCCCGATCACCGGTGCGACCGCTTCGAAGTGGTCGGAGTCGGCACTGATCTTTGCGGGGTAGAGCTGTCGACACACCGCTTCGAGACTGTGCTCGTCCGGGTCGTCGAGTGGCACGTACTCGTAGCCATACAGCAGCTCGTGAAACGTTTCGATGGCAAACTCTGCTTCACGTTGCTGGTGTTCTGTGAGCCGTTCGAACTGCTGACTGTCGGCAAACTCCGACACGAGTCGTTCGATACGATCGAGTGAGGCTTGGTATTGCTCGTCCGATGGTGGATCGTTTCCATCCATACAGCCGTTTGAGCAGCCACAACCAAAATTCGTTCTCACACTCGGCGCGCTTCTTGGCGAAGTAGTAGTCCTCTTCTTTGAGTGCGCCACCGGGGTACAACAGGCTCTCGTCGCCGAACGAGACGGCGGCGACATTGCATATCCCGAGGTCAATCCCGGCAACGGAGTTGCCGGGTGCGTCGGGTACGCCAATTTCGACGTTACAGACGATATGTAACCGCCAGACGCCGTGTTCGTGGACGGCACGCACCTGCCGCTGGTTCCGTATGGAAGCGCGGTGGGTGCGGGTGACGGTTCGATTCGCCATACATAGCCTATATTCCCGAATAAACCTAAGCGTTCCAATTGTGGATAGCCGGCCAGCTATCGCCGTGCAGTCGGCAGTTGCACAGTACCGAGACACAGCTTACGCGATTCGCGCCCGCCCCTCGACCTGCGGCCTCGGGACGGGATTCTCTCGCTGTTGAAAGATAGAGTGCTGAATACGTCCTCTGGGTCGGTCACGCCGATTTCAGTAAGGCAGACACCTATCATATTAAAAATTTTAAATATTCTGTAAATCACTATACCAAAACCGTTACATTACTCCCACACAAAGTGGGAATATGGCAACGGTGGATTCCAAAGGACGAATCGTCCTCCCACAGGAGGTACGAGAGCGTCTCGGTATTATTCCCGGTACGGAAGTGGAAATTCACGAAGAAGAGGGAAAAGCAGTCGTTGAACCTGAAGACGACCCCGACCAGATTATCGAACGCATGGAGCAACTCATTGAAGAAACGTCGTCAGAGCATGGGGAGACGACTCCGCTTCACGAAGGAGCCGACCCGATCGCCCAGAAGCATAGAGACGCCGTACGGAGAGGAGCGGAGAAAACCGACGATGAATGACGGTGGCCCGTATCTTTTTGATGTCGGAGTGATTGCCCTCGCACACACAGAAGCTCCCGTTCGTGATGCTGCACTCTCGCATGTCCGCAATGCCATCGCTGGCACCATAGATGCCGTTGTTCCGTATCCAGCGCTGTTCGGAGCGCACACCGTCCTGACGGCGTACTATGGGCGTTCAAACGCAGATGCGTCTCGGCTTCTCCAGAATTTCATGGACGCGAAGCGAATCCACTGGTACGACGGGGTGTCCAACGACATAGTTCGGGGTGGGTTTTCTCAGGCGAGCAATGCAAATGTTGGTGGGTGGGACGGGTACTATGCTCAGGTAGCAATTGACGAAGGGGTGAATACTGTATTGACGATTGATGATGATTTCGACCGATTTGATACGTTCGATACCGAAATCATTCTCTCATCCGACGAATTCAGCAAACTGAATAGATTTCTTGAAAACTGATTCTATCCTCTATCCCGATTTACTTGAATTATTAGTCTTTATAGAAACTTGATAACCAAAACAATTACCTGAAAGGCAGGCGCAATGCCCCACCCTCAAGGAGCGCCGGGCGTCCGATTCCATCGGACGCACAAGCGAGTAGGGTGGGATACGCGCCGTGAGCTTGGTTCGGCATTAGCCGGACATTGCACGGCCGGATATTCCGCAATAGGAATATTTAGGTTTGTTCAGATACATTGATTACGTATGGCGGATTCGATGGTCACGCGCACTTATCGAGCGAGGGTTCGGAACCACTCGCAAGTGTGCGACGACCTCGATTCGCTCGGGTTCGCCGCCGCGAAACTCTGGAACGTTGGGCGGTGGACCGTCCAACGTGTCTGGGATGCCTGCGGCCAAATTCCCGACGCTAACGCGCTCATGTCCTACCTCAAGGGCCACGAACGCTACGCGGACCTTCATTCTCAGTCCAGTCAACGAGTTCTCCAAGAACTCGGTGAAGCGTTCACCGGCTGGTACGGCAAGCGCGACAACGGGGACACGAAAGCGAACCCGCCCGGCTACCGAAAGAACGGCGACGAACACCCGCGCTCGACGGTCACATTCAAGACGGCGGGCTTCAAGCACGACGCCGCGAACAACCGTATCCGACTCTCGAAGGGCAAGAACCTCAAGGACGGATGGTCCGACTTCGTACTCTGCGAGTACGATGTCATCGGTTCGCCCGAAACGAGGGTCGAAAACGTCCAACAGGTGCGCGCAGTCCACGAACACGGCGAATGGCGATTGCACATCGTCTGTCGTGTCGAGGTTGATGTGCCAGAGTCGTCCGGCAACGAAGTTGCCGGGATTGACCTCGGCATATGCAACTTCGCCGCCGTGTCGTTCGGTGGTGAATCCCTGTTGTATCCCGGCGGCGCGCTCAAGGAGGACGAATACTACTTCGCCAAGAAGCGCGCTGAATGCGATAAGAGTTCGTCGCGCGAAGCGCGGCGACTCGATCGAAAGCGCACCGACCGGCGGACGCACTTCCTGCATACGCTCTCAAAAACGATTGTCGCAGAGTGTGCCAAGCGCGACGTTGGAACAATCGTTGTTGGCGACCTTGCGGGAATCCGCGAGGACGACAACGGTGAAACCGCCGACTGGGGTGACCACGGCAACCTCGATTTGCACGGATGGGCGTTCGACCGCTTCACGACGATGCTCGACTACAAGGCTGAAGTCAAAGGTATCAGCGTCGAGCCCGTTTCCGAACGGGATACGTCAAAGTCGTGTTCGGCCTGCGGCCGAACCGACGACAGCCAGCGCGTTGAGCGCGGATTGTACGTCTGCGACGAATGCGGATTGGTCGCCAATGCCGACAGTAACGGTGCGGAAAATATCAGACAAAAGGTACTCCCGAATCCTCGGCGAGAGGATAGGGATAACGGCTGGTTGGCACAGCCAGCGGTTCGCCTGTTCGACCGTAGCGAGGGCGGTTTCGCCCCGCGAGAACAGGTCGCTCAAACGAACCGCGAACCCTAATATCCCAACTGCGGTCGGGAATCCCCGTCCTCAGCGAGCGCCCGTATGGGCGCGAGCAGGGCGGGGAGGATGTCAATACACTGATCGGTGTGTAATCATCCATGACGAGCATGGCGAACCGGGACAAGACTGCTGGCAAGTGCGACCACTGTGGTCGAATAGCAGCCGTCGCCGTATCAGATGGCGGTTCACATATGATGGGTAATACGGAGTGTCCCGATTGTGGGGCGGACGATTTCTCTCTGTTAATATTCACCGAATAGGGTGTACCGGAGTTTCTGGGTGGCAAACAAAAGCGCGGCAGCGATCCCTACGCCTCCGCTCTCCACAGTTTTCGGTCGTCAGGAAACGTATTTATGATCCCCCTACAACTAGTTACTCGGAGAGCGAGTAACAATGGAAAAGGACACGACCGAGGACGAAGACCATCTTGCGGACGTACCGGACGGCTGTGGCTGTACGGAGATCTGGGAGCAATTGAGCGAGCAGCGCGACAAGGACTGACCGCCCTCCGATTCGCTCACCGTCCGGCTGCCGTCGCGTTCGTCCCCGACTGCACGACGACCGATTCGAGCGCGACCGTCCCGTAGCCGGTCCGGAAGCCACGGAACTCGATCCCGTTGCGCGGCTCTTCAAGCGTGAACGGAACGGTCACCGTCTGTGTCCCCGTCGCCGCTGGCACCCGCTGACGGGCGATCGTACGCGGCTCCTCGCCCACCGCAACGTCGACGGTTGCGGCCGAGCCGTTCAACCCACCGCCACCCGCTGAGAGACGGAACGTTGCGGTGTAGTTGCCCGCCGGGAGCGCCGTGTAGGGACCGTGCCAGACGTTGCTGCCGTTGGTCCCGCCGGAATCGACGAGGCGGTCATTTTTGACCCGCCCCTCACTCGCGACGAACTCGTCGGCATCGAAGACGGCCCGCTCGCGCGGCGTCGACTGCGTAATGCCAGTCGGCGATCCATTATACCCACGTTTGAGGATCCAGATACCGTCCTGATAGCGATAGAGCCCGTACTCGTCGCCGACAAACGTGAAGTACGCGTCCCGCACGGGTGCCGACCAGTCGAACGGGCGCGTATCCAATCGCGTATCGAAGAGGACATACTCCGGCTTCGGCGTGCCGTAGCGCTGTTGATAGAGTTCGAAGAGGGCAGGATTCGGGATGAACGTCGCGTTCGAGCGCGTCGCGACGTGGGGATAGATCGTGTTCTGGGTCACGAGCGAGGCGTTCGCGGGCACGCTCTCGATGGCCGTCGCGAGCGTCTCGGTATGGTCACTAGTTTCGGGCACTGCACCCTCCTCGGCAATGGTCTGTGCACCGGCCCCCGCGCTCGTCAGGAGGACGACGACGAGAAACGCCGTGAGTACGCGCCCCGACGGCAGCGACGGCGACAGCCGCCCTAAGACCCGACTGGCACCGATGTAAACGAAGGGCAGCAGATAGAGCGGGTAGTGGCCGCCGAAGGTGTAGAACGCCTCCGTCCCGGTCAACAGCCACGCGAACCCGAGAAACGGTGCCAGCGCACCGAGCGTGCTCTCGTCGACCAGCGCGAGAAACAACACCGGCGCGAGAAAGAGCGCGAAATACAGCAGCTTGGTGAAGAGGTCAGTCCCGAGCAGTTCGACGATGAGCTCGGGCCGCGAGAGAATCAACGAGAGCAGCTGGCCGGTCGTTGCCCGCCCACCTTCGACGAACGGCTGCAACGGCGCGGCGATCGCCGCCTCGCGGATGCCAGAAACACGACTGAAGCGGGCAATGACCGCCCCCGAGAGGAGTTTCGTAGCGACGGTCAGCCCGACCGCCCCGGCGAACACCCACCGCTCGCGGGTAAGGCGACCGGCACGGTAGGCACCGAGCGCGAGCCCGACGAGAAAGCCGCCACCGATGAGCACCATGAGCTCGTTGGTGACCAACACGAGCGCGAACGCCAGCAGAAACAGCCGATAGCGTTTGTTGGCATACCAGTGGTAGGCCAGCAGGACCAACACCGGCAGGAGGACGTGCTCCTGAAAGTCGTAGATCCACGCCGACCAGAGAAACGGGTTACACGCGTACGAAGCGGTCAGAAACCCGACCAGACGCCGATCCTCGATATGATTGCTGGCGACGACCCACACCAGCGGGATACTGGCCGCAAGCACGAACGATTTCCACAGCAGCAGCGTCACCGGCGACTCGACAAGCGCGAACAGCGGGACGAACACCAACAGCGTGAGCGAGAAATGGCCGCCCCAGTACGAGCCACCCGGATGACCAGCGACGTATTTCCCTTGCTGGAGGAACCCCTCGCCGTCGAGTGTCGTCGCGAACATGTGGACGTACGTGCCGAAATCCGCCCCCGTCAGCCAGAAGCTCTCGTAGAGTGCGATGGTGTAGGCCCCAAAGCCGACGAACAACACTGCCGCGAGGACAACGACATACCACGGCACCACCGCATAGCGCCGAACCGACCGCGCCAGCGGCGCGGCGACCGCGTCGGGAAGGAGGCGACTCCCGATGCGTTCGAGACGGCTATCCATCGGCTTGCTCCGATGTCGTCAGCAGCGCTTTGAGCTGTGGATAGACGGTTTCGAAGCTGTGTCGCTCACCAACCTGACGAGCACTGCGACAGCGCCGTTCGTAGCCGCTGTCGTGGGACCACTCCCATCGGAGGGTTCTGAGCCGCGCGACCAGATTGCCGACTGTCGAACCGTGCAGGACGGCCGCCCCCTCCGGCGGATGAGTTCGCAGCGGCGTCGTCACGACAGGCGTGCCGGCGGCCAGCGCTTCCTTGATCACCAGACTGTCGGCATCAATGCGGGTCGGATGCAAAACGGCATGGGCGTTCGCGTAGGCGTCTGCGAGTGCGCCTTCATCGAGAAAGCCCAGGCCCTCGATCGCCGGATGATCGCTGTCGCCGGTCGTCACCACCCGCAGCTCGTCGGCGAGCGTGGCCGCGATCGCTCGCGTGCGATCCCAGCCTTTCGAGCGCAGCTGTGCCGCCGTAACGAGCACGGTAAAGGGCTCTTCACGGGTGCTTTCGGTGGGCCGGAACAGCGACGTATCGACGAAATTCGGGATGTAGTGGGTGTTCTGATGTGGGGAGGTGTAGCTGTCGGTCACCGTATGGACTGCATCGAATCGATCGAAGGCGTGCTTGCCGAGGGCACGATACAGCAGCTTTGCCGTCGTCGGGACGATCCCGTAGTGGGGTTCGTACAACTGCTTCGTGAGATACACCCACGAGTGGATGCCCGCGATGGCGCGGGTCTCGCCGGTGAAAAACGAACGGGCGAACGGATGGTAGAACAGGTAGGCACTGTCGAACCCAGAGAGATTGTGGTGCCAGCGCTCGCGATAGGAGACAGAATCATCGAGGACATCCGTGGCCGCCACGCGCCGCTCATCCCGTGGCGTGTACGGCAGCGCGCGGACCGCGACATCGAAGCCGTCGGCGGCCAAGCGGTTGGCGAGCGTTGTCGTCCACTTCTCGCCGCCGCGATAATGCTCTAAGGAGAGATGTGGGCATAGTGCGATCTTCATCTCGTCGGCCGTTGTTTGCACGACGACGACCCGCATGATGACCGTTACGGTCGCCCGCGCACAGTCGTGCTGGCGTGCTGCGATCCGAGTACGTGGGTCGAGCGGTGCGCAGTCCGACAGTTGCCGGGAAGGAAAGCAGTTTTATCCGGTCGTGGAGAGAAGTCGATGTGGTCTCCGCGCCTCGCTTCGGCACCGTCGTGGTCGTTTGTCTGGCGGCGTTGCTCGTGACCGTTGGGCTGGTACCGGCCAGTACAGCGGTGGTCGACGCGAGCGCGGCCGACCGTTCGTTGCAGGTCGACCGGCCGACCAACAACAGCTCCGTCGTCCACGAGGACCCACAGTCGGCCGACGACGAGGGCAACGTCTCCAAGCTCCAGGGATCGCTCTCGGATCGCCTCGGCGAGACGCTCGTCGACTGTTCGGAGGGACTGCAGGTCGGCAACTACAACGCCTGCAACCGGACGGGCAACTATCCCGACTGGCTCGACAAATACGTCAACGTCACCCGCAGCTCGGACTCCGAGACCAACAAAACCAGCGAGTTCAAGCAGGCCAGGGAGAACCAATCGTCGTACGCAAACGACGTCCAGCGATTCCGCAAGACCGTCGATCAGTATCGGACCGCACGACAAAACGGTCAGACAGAGCGCGCCCAGCGCCTCGCGCGCCGAGCCCAACGGCTTTCGCGCCAGATCAACGAGACCGGAACCCGCCTGACCGACGACTTCCGCGCGATCGACAACGGCACGACACAGAACTTCTCGGCGGCGATCAACACGACCAACGCGATCACTGACAACGTCACCGCGGTGGCCGAAACGGTCAGCGTCGAGCAGTTCGCGAACACGACGGTCACGGCCTCGACGGCCGACCAACGAGCCGCGTTCAACGATTCGTTCGTCGTGAGTGGTCGCCTCACAACGCCAAACGGAACGCCGCTCGCGAACCGTACCATCGTACTGGAGGACGACAACCAACTCCGTCGGACGACCACCGACGAGTCCGGCCACTACGTCATCACCTACCGGCCGACGCTTCTCTCGCTCGATACGCGTCGTCTCACGGTCCGGTATCGACCGTCGACTCAATCGATCTACCGGAGCAATCGGACGACAGTGCCCGTCTCCGTCCAACAGGTTACGCCAACGATTCAGGCACAGACGACCCCGCAGTCCGTCGGGTTCGACGACCTGCTTTCAATCACCGGCCGCGTCGCGGTCAACGACAGCGGTGTCGGCTCGCTGCCGGTCGCGATTTCGATCGACGGCGAGGAGCTCAATCCCTCCGATGGGAGCCGCGTCCGGACGGGCAACGAGGGTCGTTTCAGGATGGCCCGCGGGCTGCCGGCCAATGTCACCCCCGGTCGCCAGACCGTTCGCGTCTCGCTGCCCCTCGAGAACAGATCCATCGCCAGTACGAACACGTCGGTCCCCGTGACGGTCACGCAGACGCCGACGGAACTGTCACTCAACGCCACCCAGCAGTCAGTGAACGGTTCGGCCGTCGGCGGGCCGATCATCCACGTCGAAGGCCAGCTCACCGCCGACGGGACACCGGTCGAGAACCGAACGGTGTCAGTCGGGCTGAACAACTCCACGACACCCGTGACGACCGACGAGAACGGCAGCTACGCGGCCAACGTCACGGTGCCGAAAACCGCCTTCGCCGACCAGACGGGCACCACGACGGCGACGATCGGTGCGACCTTCGACGGTGCGGAGACGAACCTCGAATCGTCGCGTCGCCGAACGACGATACAGCTCACGGTGCCGGCCCAGACGACCGGCGTCGTCGAGCAGTTCGTCGACGCGTTCGCAGCCCTGCCGATAACCTATCAACTACTGCTCGGGTTCGGTGTCGTGTTCGTGCTCGGCGCTTCCGTCTCCGTCCTTCGTGCGTGGCTCGGCCTCGGTGGGACCGAGACTACGGATTCTCCGACGTCGACGATGGCGAGCGAGGAGACGGGACCCACCGACGAACAGCGCGATGGTCTCGCGGCGCTTCTCACGGCGGCACGCGAGCGGCTGGCGGCGGGTGAATCTGAAAATGCGATCGGACTCGCGTACACGGCCGTCCGACGGGTTCTCGGCCGCGACGCCGAACTCGGGGGCGCACGGACACACTGGGAATTTCTGGATGCATGCATCGACCGTGGCATCAGCGAGCGTCGGATCGGGGCACTCAGGCGACTGACCGAACGCTACGAGCGCGCAACCTTCTCCCCACGTTCGCTCTCGACGGAGACGGCGTCGTCTGCACTCGACGATGCCCGGACAGTAACCGAATCCGACGACCCAGCGACGACCGACGAGCAGGTCACGGATTCCGAGTCAAAATCAAATTGATATCCCCCCGACCTACTCGCTTGTGCGTCCGATAGTATAGGACGACCGTCACTTGTTGAGGACGGGTTTGCGAGGTGAAATCAAGATGAACGACAAAATATAAACCATCTTATGACGACTCTCATCCGTGAACGACCGTTTCTAGTCCGGCGTTATCCCCAACTCTCTACCATGAGTGTCACCTTTCACGAATCGAACATTCCTCAGTCTTCTCGTATCGCCAGAGCGCTTGCACTGCTCGGAACGCTCGTCGCGACACTCGCGGTCGGAGTGGCAGTCGGCCCGCTCAGTATTCTCGTGGCCGCCGGTGTCGCCAGCGCTCTCTATTTCGTCTCGACGACGGCAGCCTTTGCGCTCGGACAGGTCGTCCTCGTCGCGCTCGTTCCGCCCAGCGGCGCGCTCGCCCTCGTCGTGCTTGCCGAGATCGGCCTGCTCGCGGTGCTTTGCAGCACTGCCGTCGATCACCACGATACGGGACGGCTACTCGTCGCGTCGCTGCTGGCCGGTCTCGCGATCGGAGCGACCGGCTGGCTCGGCCTCCGAACGAGTCAAGCAGTTTGGGTCGCTGCGGGCGCGCTCGCCATCGCCACCGCATTTCTCACTTATGGCATTCACCGATACGAACGAGTGACGCTGGGGTTGGTCGAGAGCGCATGAGCGAGAGCGAAGCACGCGACCAATTCACGGGGTCGGACGAGGCAGAGACCAAAGAAGAAGCAACTGCCGAGACCTCCGAACTTGCCGCACAAGTCGATATCCTTCAGGAGGAAAACCAGCGCCTCCGCGAAGAGTACGCACGAGCGCGTCGAACACAGTACCGTCGGACGGCGCTCGCGTTGGCCGCTGTCGGCTTGCTTGCGACACTCGGCGGGGTGGCCCTTCCCGACGCCCGCACCGTGCTTTTCGCGCTCGGTGGCACCGGCCTGTTCGCGGCCGCGTTGACCCGCTATCTCACCCCGGAGCAGTTCATCTCAGCGTCGGTCGGCGAGGGGATCTACGGCTCGCTCGCGGCGACCGAGGCGGCGCTCGTGACGGAACTCGGACTCCAAGACGAGCGACTGTATCTCCCCGGACCCGACACGCCGAACGGCGTCTCGATACGGCTGTTCGTCCCCCAGCAGTCCGAGTACGAACGTCCGGCACCGGCGGCGCTCGACGCGGTGTTCGTTCTTACTGACAACGAGGCCGAGCGCGGCGTCGCCCTGCATCCGAGTGGCGGTCCCCTGTTCGACGAGTTCCGTCGGACGCTGTCAGGTACACTCGCGGACGAGCCAGGCACGCTCGCCACGCAGCTCGCCGACGGACTCGTTGAGCAGTTCGAATTGGCAGGGAGTGCAACCCCAGAGCGCACCAACGAGGACAGGCAGGTCACGTTCGCCATCAGCGGGAGTGCCTATGGCGCAGTCGATCGGATCGACCACCCAATAGCGTCGTTTCTCGGCGTCGGGATCGCTACCGGGTTGGAGCGGGCAATCACCGTCGAGACCAGAGCAGCCGACGGTGATCGTGCCGACTTCCTCGTGACGTGTTCGTGGGAGCCAAATTAGCTGTCGAAAAATTCGCCACCGTCGGGGGCCGCTGCTGGAGTTGTGACGTCGCTACCTGGCGGTTCGACGTCGTTTTCGATCTCCGCCAGCACGTCCGTGGTCGAGATATCGCCGAGCGATGCGTCGGTGCTCAACACCAGCCGGTGGGCGAGCACCGGTTCGAGTAGCGCTTTCACATCGTCTGGAATGACATACTCGCGACCGTAGATCGCTGCACGGGCTTTCGCCGCGTTAAGGAAAGCAAGCGTCGCCCGCGGCGATGCGCCGTACTCAATATTGGGGTTTTCCCGCGTCGCAGCTACAATATCGAGCACGTATTCTTTGACCGTATCGTCGACGTACACTTCGGTGACCGCAGCGCGTGCGTCGAGCAACTCGTCGGCGGTGGCGACCTGTTCGATGTCGCCGGGACCAAGGTCGGGGTCATTGTCGAAGCGATCAAGAAGTCGCCGCCCTCCCTCGCGGTCTGGGAGGTCAGCCGTGAGCTTAAGCTGGAAACGATCGCGCTGGGCTTCGGGCAGTTCGAAGGTCCCCTCCATCTCGATGGGATTCTGAGTTGCGACAAGCATGAATGGCTCCGGAAGGGCGAGGGTTTCGCTGCCGATCGTGACCTGTCGCTCCTGCATCGCTTCCAACAGCGCACTCTGGGTCTTCGCCGTCGCGCGATTGATCTCGTCGGCGATCACGAGGTTCGCAAACACCGGTCCACGTTGGAGTTCGAACTCCCCGGTCGGCTCCCGATAGACGTGTGTCCCGGTGACGTCGGCTGGCAGCACGTCAGGGGTCATCTGCACCCGGCTGTGCTCCAGTCCGCTCGCCCGGGCGAACAGTCGTGCCAGCGTCGTCTTCGCGACGCCTGGAACACCTTCGAGCAACACGTGCCCCCGCGTCAGCGCCGCGATCGTGAGCCCCTCGACCAGCTCTTCTTTGCCGATGAGTACTGCGTCGATCTCCGCACTCAGCGTCTCGTAGAGCTGCTCGGGGGCGGTCATCGTCCGTTACTCATCCCGACGGGCCATAATCCCTTGTATGACGCGCTCGGTCCGCTCGTCGTCCCAGTCGGGATGGCGCTCGCGAACGAACGCTGCCAGTCCCTCCGGGCGCGACGCCAGCGACGGCTCCTCGGCAGAGCCGACGCGGCCGACAAGCCGCCCGACGACGCCGGGACGGCGTGCAAAGAGACCGATGGCCCCGATGCCGAGCGCCCCGACGACGATCTGGAGGAGCGGCGCGTCCCTGACGATCAACAGCGCGACCGACAGCGGCGGCAGTCCGCCCGCGTGCGAGTAATCCAGCAGGACCCGTTCGTGGGCGCCGAACACCGAGCGGACGAATGCCCGGTTGCCCGATCGATCAAGCATTGCGTTGATGAACAGGCTCGGATCGCCGACGACGAGCACGCGGCCGTCGCCAACCGACTCGGCCGTCGCGACCGGTTTCGCTCCGATCTCTTCGCCGTCATCGAGTTCACCGTTACGATTCTCGTCGACATACGCTACCTCGGAGCTGCTTGCGAGCACTGTCGCGCCGTTCGGGTCGACGGGCGAGCCGTGATTGAGCGTCAGTTCGTCGACACCAGCCATCAGCGAGGCGTTCGAGATGTTGCGCGCGATCGGTAGTGCCGTCGACTGATAGCTATACTGTTCGTCGCGCAGCAACTGGCCGGTCACGCGCGCCCGTGCACCAACCGTATCAAGGAGCGCGTTTGCGTGCTGGCCAAGGTCCTCGGCCACCAGCAGCGTGCCGCCATTGCGAACGAACGAACGGAGCCGGTCGGTCTCGCGCGGCCCGTAGCCGCTTTCGGGCGAGAGGACGACCGCGACCGTCCCGTTCGGCGATGCGCTCGCATATTGCGTCGTGTTTCGGACGATCTCGCTCTCGGCATCGACCGCTTGCGCTTGCTCGCGAAGCTCGGACGCACCGTCCCACGCGTCGTTGTACGAGCCAAACGCCGCAGTTGAGGTACTCGCAGCGACCACGAGGCCAACGACCGTGACGACGGTAAGCGCCACAAGCACGAGCTGTGGATAGCCGACATCGAACCGGTCCCGCAGATTCATCAGAGTACCCCCTCCGGCAGGATCGCAAGTACCCGACGAACGACGACGTAGGCGAAGCCGGCCAGTCCGACGAGGATGATCCATCGCAGCCGCGAGCGCCACTCCGGCGTCACCGAAAACGGGGCGGTGAGTTCGACGACGACCAGGAAGCCGATGAGCGAGATGACGAAAAACAGCTCCAGCGAGAGCGCCCCGAGCAGCGCCAACCCGACGACGGCCGCGAGCATCCAGGCCGTCTGCGCGTAGATAAACCGTTGCCGCCGACGGGTCGCCATACGCTCTCGATGTGTGCCTATCACTAAAACGCGTAGGTATCTCTCGCGTTGCTGCAGTAGCCGGTCTATCCGCCACCCTCGGTAGTCCTACTGGGCGTTTGCTGAGCGGCTGCGCTGGCTCCCGCTTGTAAGCACAGCATCGAGCCGATCGCGCGGACCGACCTCGAACGCGGAGACACGTCTGAGCCGGGCGAGATCGCGTCGGAACGACTCAAATTGCCGGTAACGCTCGTAGGCCTCCTCAAGGTCAGCGAGCCCGCCCGGCTCGAACAGCGCCGTCGGCGTGAGGAAGACGAGCACGCGACCGTTGCCGCGCCGGGCGAGCCTGACCGTCTCGCGGAGTTCAGCGCAATGGGTGTCGTCGGTGAAGATCACCGTCCAGACCGTCCCGGACAGCCCGGCGAGACTGGTGCGTGCGGTTTCGAACAGCGGATCGCCCGCGATGCGCTCGACATACGTCGCCGTCGATTCGAGATAGGCGCCGAGCGTCCGCTCGAAGGCATTCTGACCGGTGAGTCCGCGAGCGATGTGGCGCAGCGTGGCGGGGTCGTCGCGTTCGTCGGCGGTCGTGTCCCCGGTGGTTGGGTCCCTAGTGGTCGGGTCGAGGGCCCGCAGCCGGCGTTTGACATCGCTGTAGCGCCCGGCCGTCGGGGGGCGCCGATCGGTGATGCCGCCGTCATCGACGGCGTAGTAACCGAGCGGGTCGTCGAACTCGTCGACGCTGTCGACGAACGTCAACGCGACCTCCCTGGCGTAGTCGAGCTTCGTCTCACCGGGCGGTCCGTCGCTCATGGACGCACGATGGTCGACGAGCAGCGCCGTCGTCCGATTGGTCTCTATCTCGTACTCGCGGACATACGGCTTGTTCAACCGTGCGGTCGCGTTCCAGTCGATGCGGTCGGCCGTGTCGCCGGGGACGTACTCGCGGAGCTCGCCGGGATCAAGCCCAGCGTCCCGGTGACCGCTCTGGCGTCGTCCGTACGCCGCCATGAGCTGTTCGCCACCCTCGCCGACGTGGACGTTCCGCGGCCCCTGCGGTTCGACAACGACCGACGGCGTCGGTCCGCGTGACAACTGTTCGACGAACAGCCCGTCGGCGTCGCCAAGCGTGAGTGTCGGTTGCAGAAGCTCGTAGGCACCGGCGACCGCCCAGTGGGCTATCACAGCAGTATCGGCTTGTTCGTCGCCGGGCACGAGATCGAGCGTGCGCTCCTCAGCGTCCGTGCCGGTCGCGCTGACCGGCAGGCCGATCTCGATCTCGATCGCCAGCGGGGCGGGACGGGCGAACGATGCCGCGAGCGTGACCGGTGTCTCGTTGCCTGCGACAACCCGGTTTTGGGCCGGGAGCTGCTCGATAGTCATCGTGTTGGTCGTTTCCGATAACGCCCGGGCGAACAGGTACTGACGCCCGAGCAGCCACGCACCGAGGCTCGTCGCACCGACCAACAGCAGCGGGCGAGCGAACGCGATCGCGAGGACGGCGAGCAGAAGGCCCGTCCCGGCGACCGCCCAGTAGCGGCGCGTGACCTGCATGCTACGACGACGAACGCCCATGTAGTTCAACCTACCCATCGCTCTCGGGAATCGTTCCGACGCATCAGGTACGCTGGTCCCAGATGTGTGCCTTCCTCCGACAGTGACTGCTGGGGCTTGCTTGCAACAACCGCCGTCACAGTACTCGCTGGCAGACGGTCGGGCAAGCAAGCGACGAAAGCAAGTCCTTTAGGTGCCGTTGATGAAATCGGAGAGTATGTCTGACGGGACGCTTCGGTTGCTGCTACCGCGATTTCTTCGTCGGTTTCCCGCCGATCTCGCGGCGATCATCCTGCTCGTGCTCGCGACGGGAGTCGCCACGCTCGCACCGATCGTCAGCGAGACGCCGCTGCGGGTCGTCCTCGGGCTCGTCTTCGCGCTGTTTGCACCCGGCTACGCGTTCATTGCGGCGCTGTTTCCCGAACGCGGCCCCAGCGTTCAGGAAGCATCGACGACGGACAGCGAGGCGGGCGAGCGCTCGATAGCGAATCCGAATGAGGCCGAACAGGAGGCAGCGACCGACGCCGGGCTAACTGAGCGTGCTGATCCCCGCCGCGAGGGCAGCATCGACGGCATCGAGCGAGTGGCCCTATCCTTTGGACTCAGCATCGCCATCACACCACTGATCGGGCTGGTCCTGAATTTCACACCCTTCGGTATCCGGCTCGTTCCTATCGTACTCTCGATCGGTGGTTTCACGCTGCTCGCCAGCGCGATTGCCGCGCTGCGCCGTCAGGAGCTTCCAGCCGAGGAACGCTTTCGCGTCCCGTACCGTGCATGGGCAGGGACCGCGCGGGCGGAGCTGTTCGCGCCGGAGACGCGCCTCGATGCCGTCCTGAACGTTGTGTTGGTCGTGAGCTTGCTGCTCGCGGTCAGCAGCGTCGGCTACGCCGTGTTGGTGCCCAAATCCGGCGAGAGCTTTAGCGAACTCTACCTACTCACCGAAAACGAATCCGGTGCGCTCGTTGCCGACGACTACCCGCAGAACTTCACGGTCGGCCAGAGCAAACCGGTTGTCGTTGGAATCGGCAACAACGAACACGAGCAGGTCGACTATTCGGTTATTGCCGAACTTCAGCGCGTCTCGATACAGAACAATTCGACAACCGTCCGCGAGAGTCGGACGCTCGACCGGTTCAATCGGACGATTCCCGCGAACGAGTCGGCTAACTGGACCCACGACGTGACGCCCACGCTGACCGGCGAGCGCCTTCGGCTCACCTACCTGCTCTATCGCGGCTCGCCGCCCGGTAATCCGACCGTCGAAAATGCCTACCGAGAGACGCATCTGTGGGTGAATGTCTCGTCCCGATAGGATGGACACGAAATAAAGATAACACACGAGATGAGTGCTGTCCAAATGTCCTTTAACAAGTGGGTAAGTACGACGTTCCAATGCCAGATGATGAGGAAAAGACAAGGAGCTTAAGAAAGCGGTTCGGCCTCTGGTTACATCGCACGTTAATCAGACTCAGATTGCTAGATCATCCTCGACGAAACAAGCAAACTCAGCAGACCAGCTCCGAGCTAGAGTGGGAAAAGCGCTGGAACATCCTTTGGATCGGCTTTCGAACGATGCTCCTTCTGTTTGGGGTCACGATCCTTATTGGGATCGCATGGATAGTGTTTCAACCTTCGGAACGGACCATCCTCCTTGGGACACTACTCGTGTTGGTTGGCTACGGAGGTGTCACAATCTGGACCCTCTATCGAATGACTAAGGCATATCGGAAACAGCTGTAATTAGACCGGAGCCGCCGAAAGCATCTCGCGAGCGACGCTCGCGAGTTCGTCAGGATCTGCTTCCCGGAGACGCTTGTCGCCCACCACTAAGCGCAATCGTGGCCGCCCAACGTCGATCGGCACTTTCTCCGTGTCGATCAATCCCTTCTCTTCGAGTTGAGTCTTCGTGCGTGAGAACGTCGTCCTGCTCGCGACACCGACATCCTCACCCCACCTCGAAATATCGTATAGCATCTGCTCATGTTTCGCTGCCACCAAGAGACTCAGCCCCACCTCGTCCAATTTACCGTTTTCATTCGTGCTCTCGACCGATTCCAAAATTGTCTGAAAGTCCGACTCCATCTCCGAGCCGAACTCTTCACCGAGCGATTCCAGCACTCGCGAGTACGCCGGCGTCCGCAAATCGAACGCTTCGCCCTCTTTCCAGCGGCTGTTCCAGCGCTCGCGTGCCGCCTCGACGAACTCCTCGTCGTCGGTAACGAGCGCGGCGCTGTGCTCGGCGTCCGGCGTGAGCAGCGAAACGACCGTCTCCTCAGGCGCCACCACCGCGCCGTCTAACCGGTCAGTGGCTGCTCGTATTTCTAGAGTGTCCGCTTCGAGCAACTCCGCTGCCGCACTCGCCAGCATGAAGTCATCGCGCAGCCATTTCAGCACCTCTTCCCGGACGAGCAGGCGCACTTTCGGCGGCTCCTCGCTCTCGGCGAGCATCTCGACGAGTTCGCGCGTCGAATCCTCGTCGAAACCCACTGCAGTCACCGGGCCACTCTCCTCGGCAAAGACCGTCCGAAGGGTTTCACCAACCGACGCCTCTACTTGGTTCGAGTTGATTGTCATAGAGTAGCAATAGTCGTTGAAGTCATATCCACCTTTCGGGTTATATTAGTGGTACTCAATGCGAACGAATGCGATAACGAAGCGCACGACCAGCTTCGAGAAATACCTCACCAAGACAAACCAGTCGCTCACGAAGCTGAACCAACCGTCGAAAGACGGAATCCCCATGCTCTCGTCTCAGCCTTGCTCTGGCTGCGTCTCGAACGAACTCGATCAATATGGTTACCGATCCATCGTCACAGGTAACAGAGGCGGTACTAGCCCATGAACTCGTTCATGCTCTCCAAGATCCCTGGTTTCAGGTATCATTGGTGGGACCTCGTACCTGGCACTATGCGGAAATGCACTCTATCAAGCCACGATTGCAACGCAGGATGAAACAACCCCATCTGGAGTTATGCTCTCACTATTAGTCGTTTTCTTCACCGTACAATTATTTGGAGGCTCTACATTATTTGGTCTGAGTTTTATTTCTATTTACGGAGCGATGATCGTTGGGTATAGTCAGGGTGGACAGAGGAGGTTGTTGAGCCTCTCAGCTATACGCTCTGGGATCTCTACTCGGAATTATCTGAAGTCAGACAATCCTGAGTGAAAGTCTGATCCCTGAATAGAACAACGTGCCCCACCCTTCCGCAATCGGGGCACGTTGGTTGCTCTTGAGTGTCGCCAGCATCCCGATGCATCAGTCCACAGTGTTCGCACAAGTACATTTTGCCCTCAACCTTGTGTAGTTTGTAGCCGCTCTCGTATTGTCTGCTCCAGTGTGTGCTCGGCACTCCAGTTAAGATCGTTGAATGATTTCGTCGTATCCACCTCAAACGATTCAACCATAGTTTCGCCCGCTCGTGGATTCGCGATCAATTCAATATTCACTTCAATCCCACGCTCTTCCTTCGCAACTCGCGCGACCATTTCAGCAACCTCCATTACACTCGGATCTTCATCACTCGCAATTTCGTATCGTTCAACATCCACATTACCGTTTCTTCGCTGCTCAAGCAGCTGCTCGGCACTTCTAATATAGGCATTTGACACGTCCTTGACGTGGATATAATTTCGAGCCTGCGTGCCCGGTTCGTAGACAGTGAGTGTCTCACCATTGAGCGCCCGCTCAAGGAAAAAGTTCGTTACTGTTCCCTTTGAGACGTATTCGCCGTCGATCAAATGTCGGCCATATAGATTGGACTTCATGAATAGATGAGCAGGATAGGCGTTTTGTGCCATTGTTTCAATTACCTGCTCTCCAAGCAATTTGGTCCTACCGTACCAATTTAACGGTTCCCGTGGATGGTCAACTGTAATAGGGAACCGCTGCGGATCGCCAATAACCCCCATACTGTATGGGAAAATGAGGTTGATGCCGCTATCGCGACAGAACCACGCAACATTCCCAGTACCTAGTACATTTACCTCATAGGCAAGATCGCGGTTATTAGCACAGTCCTCAACACCACTAATTGCGGCGAGATGCATGACAACGTCAGCCCCCTCAAGCGCAGTGTATAGGCGTTCTCGGTCTCGGATATCAACGTGTAGAACGTTAACATCACCAATTTGGCGAACATCACCGAGATAGAAGTTGTCGATTGCTGTGATGTTCCAACTTGGATGGTTTCGTTGGATCTGTTTAACGATACAACTTCCAATATAGCCTGCTGCACCAGTGATAGCAATCGTTGGTGCCTTCATTGGAACCTATCCATAAAGAATAAGAGTTCACGGTGTTCTTGAATCCAGAAAATGCTACTTGTTACCTTACAGGACAAGAGAATCAACGTCACCATAAACCACGTATTCGTAGAGTAGGGATAAGTCTCTCTTTTCATGTAAGTGCCATCGCTCGTTAATCCAGAGATATAATTAATTCCCCCTGTTCTGTCGGTTGAGGGACAAAAGAGTAATAGTATTAGCGCATTTAGGAGTTACTCACGAAACGAGTAATTATGGACAGTACTAAGCAAAATGAGATGAAAGAGAGCGGCGAGTTGGATGAGTACGATGAGAAGGATGTACCATCAGCGCATCTTGAGGATATTGCGGATGGGGCGGGATGCGTGGAAATTTGGGATCATATCTCAGAACAGCGTAACGACTCATAAGATCTCGTCATTCTACGCGGGCGATATGCAAGATACGCCCTCTGTACCTCTTACGCCGATTTCAACCAGTCGGTGATCTGTGATGTGAGATACTCTGAGATTCAGTGCTGATCCCTATAGTGCGTCAGCAGGCTGAGCGGGAGCGAGAGCGGGCGGAGATGACGTCACTAGTGAAGGGGGGGGTGATACATTGCAGGTGGGGCGACTGGGGTGTATGTAGTGCTGATAGGAGCGGTGTATCTGCATGTCTGCCCTGATTGGCGTGCTGTTCTGGATGGACGGGGAGGGCTGGTGGTGGGCACTCCTCGCTATCGGGGTGACCAACGTCTTTTGCGGGGCCGCGATTCAGTATGACGACGACCCTGACGAGTATTCGGTACATGGTGGGCTGATCGCTGTCGGAGTTGGTGCGACCGTGGTTGAGCTCGTGGTGTTCGGATACATTGCGATACTGTCGGTCTGAGAACGAGCGAGTTCTACGGGTCGGATTCTTGTGGGATGACCGACAAACGTGAGCCATGGCTAACTTCGTTGACCGACTACCGCTGCCCCGGCTCTACCTCCAGTCGGGAATGATGGTCTTGGGTGGGCTTGTCGTCGCCCTGATCGGCGTGCTCTTTCTGATAGCTGGCGAAAGTAGCTGGTGGGTGATGTTCGCTGTCGGTGGGATCAGCGTTTTCAGCGGGGCCGTGACCTATTATCAGAACGATCCTGTGGAGTATTCCACTGGGGATGTTTGGCTCGTGCTCGGAGTCGCTGCCGTCATTCTTGAACTCGCATTGCTGGCTCTCGTGGCGTATCCCATGATATGATAAGGGGAACGCGCGCGTTGTGGGGCCAAGGTTTCGAACTCGTTTGAGAGCATCCACGAGGTCGCTCTCGTTCTCGCTCGTCCGGTGGTCACTAGAAGATCGAGAACAGTGTTTCTCGCCTCGAGGATATCGTCGACGATGGCGAGCGCGTCGAACAGCCGAGCCATGAGATCGAGGTGGTGGTCGGTCTGTGCAATCGTCTCGATTGTGTCGGTGGCGTTACCACGAAGTTACGCCTGGACCCACTCGTCGCTCCAGAGGTCCTCCTCGAAGAGGGTCTGGCGGTCCTCGATATCGCTGCGAAGCGCCTGGACGAGCCAGGTAGCGTGGTCGAGATAGAGACCAGCATCTCAATACTCATAGAGATGCTTATGTCGATTATTCTACTGTCGAAAAGGTACTCCTTTCCAACCATCCCAATTACTTCAACTTGGCTTAGCCACTCTACGATTCCCACGTCTTCTACTCTGTTTACTACCTACACTGAGTAGAGTGTGCACACGGTTCAAAATTGGTTGATCCACGACTCCCAGAGCGGCTCCGATAGACCCGGAGACTCAGGGATTAGTCTTGATTTGGATCATGTTATTGCAGTGCGTACAAGGGACTTGGTCGGCTGAATCCGAATCGTCGTATTCTGTTTCCTCTCCACAGTTATCGCAGGTGATTGTTGCCATGCCATCTATCTTCGTTCTGCCATTTCATGAAGATTCCGCGGGCCTGTGCAACCATGCGCCCACATGTTTGAGGGAGCTGTAAGTACTACAGTAACGGAGTCGGAAGCAACAACGCAAGCCCCAGCGTGCCGCTCACCACACGTTGCCGATTCTTCTCGCGAGATCTACTCATCACTAACAACTCTCCGGGATTCGGTTGGCGCTTAATGTCTTACCAAACAATCGAACCCGATTTCGGTTCGAACGTTAGGTAAGAGTCCATTTCGAGCCAGCCCGAATTTTCATTGCAACTTAGGAAAGGGCCAGTAGGCTCTGTCAAACCAACTGAGAGAACTATGCCGCTTTTGAGAGCAATCGCTGAGCGACATCTGGGAGAGCGTCCATATCAGCGTCCTGCAGTTCATCCTTACTGAGGAGGAGTCGGAGACGCGGCCGACCAACGTCGATCGGGACCTTCTCGGTCTCGATAAGACCATTTTCTTCGAGAGTGGTCTTCCCTCGCGAGAAGGTTGCCTTGCTCGCAACGCCGACCTCCTCGCCCCAGTTCGAGATATCGTAGAGGAGGAGTTCGTGCTTGGCAGCGACAAGAAGGCAGATATCCACCACGTCAAGGTTCTCATCGCTATGAGTGTTCTCGACAGCGTCAAGCATCGCTCGGAAATCCGTTTCGACCTCCAAGCCGAATTCCTCATTGAGCGACTCTTCAATCCGTGAGCGTCCTGGGGTTCGGAGGGAGAACTCTTCGGCCTGGTTCCAACGGTCAGTCCATTTCTCATTCACTGCACCGACGAATTCCTCATGCTCAGTCGGGAGTCCTACCGAGTGCTCACTAGCGGTAACGAGCGAGACAACTGATCCTCCAGAGATGACCAATTGGTTCTCGAGTGCGCCTTCCTCCGTCTGAATCGAGAGAGTCCCACTCTCGACGAGGTCTGCAGCCCCGCTCGCCAGGTCGAAATCGTCTCGAACCCATCTCAATACTGATGTGGTCGCAAGGAGATGGACAGTCGGTGGGTCATCTCTTTCCTCGAGTACGGTGATGAGCGCCTCAACGAGAGCTTCATTGAACCCAATGCAAAGAAAGTCATGTGACTCATCCTCAAGAATTTTGTCGAGGAGATTCGACTTGGATATCTCTGCAATCGGTTGACTAGGTACCATGTACTAACCTTACTTCGGAGCTGTATCGGTCTTTTGTCTAAGTGGTAAGTGCGTCATATTAGTATTGGAGAGATCGGCGAAATTCAAGCATAGTAGCGAGATGGTTTGGTATACTATCAGCAGCATTCACTTGATATCTGCTTTATCTAAGATGTGTAGGCTCATCCGAGCTCTCTGGGTGATAACTTGAGCCTCTTATTCAGAAAGAGTTCTTTCTAGGCTTTTTCTCTCCAGCCAGAATGACCCAACAGTGATTATTCTGCAGGTTGATGCTCCGACTCTCTAAGTTACGACGAAGAACGGGTTTCACGCGAGGCGGCAGGAACTATGCTTTCGATGATGTGTTGGGGTACACACGTGATCGGCGTTTCTACCTCCAACGCTACTGGGGGTCCAGCGCACATCGGCAACGCCCACCACCTCACTTTGTGACCGCCTTCGTATCTGAGTAGAGTATGTCGTCAACAATAAATATGTGGCTATGACAGTTGTCTATAATCAAAGAATTGATAAGTGAAAGAAGATTTTCACACGAGCGGAACGGAACTATGCTTTCGTTGGTGTGTTGAGCGATCTCTGGAGAGTGATTTATATTCATCGCCACTGGAAATCTAGCGCTCACCAGCAACGCCCACTGCATCACAGTCGCGGCACTCAACGACGGGTTTCCCGGCCGACTGTTTCAGGAAGCGACTGACTAAGGTCATCTCCTGGTTAAGCAAGCAGACAAGCTAGCTGCGATGTCGTCTACCGGGCCAACTAAACGGGTTCCGGTTGTCCCTTTCTCCTCGGAGAGGATGAAACTTCTCACCAGTTCTGTCCCTGTCTTCTATCGTCTACCGCTCACACATCTCAATTGCGCCGTTGGGACTTCGCTTCTCGAACACTCCCATTCTCGCGGATCAAATCTGGACAGTTCGGGCATACCCGCACGGAAGTCATTCCAGGTGGGGCGAACACTCGGACGTACTGCTCAGTCACGAAGCTACCACAATTCTCGCACTCCGGCATATCCGGGTGCTCTCATGACATTCTGATAAACCTACTGATTCCCACCAATCTCTTACACCAGGGTGGGTGCCGTCCAAGTTTCGAACGCCTGCCTTATCGCCGCACTTCCGCAGTATTGCTCTCAGTAAACGATCGGTCGATGCTCAACCGCCGCTTGAGTCCCACTACTACCCGTCCAAGCAACGTTCCTGAGTGTGTATCGATATCAGCCGAACAACCGGCTCGCGTTCGTTCAGCGCTGTACCCACCACACACCGGACAGGTGTGACGCTCCAGCTCGAACGCTTTACCGCAGCCACAGCAGATATACACAGAATCAGCTTCAACCATCTGCTTTCGATTAGTGGTTACTTCCCATGATCTACGTCGATATTTCAACTTGCTTACATAAATTATATATGCTTTGTGGAGAGGCGTATCGGAGCTCGTGCATCTACGACTCCATCTCAAACCCCTGTCCCTCTGGCAAGATCCTCTATTCTAGTGTTCTCCTCAGCTCCCACTGAACGAACTCGCCGGTGAGAACTCAGTGAGTTTTCGATCTCCTGTTCCAATCGCTCGGCTTCCTGACGCAGCACCTCTGCCTCGAGATCGTTGCTGACCGCTAGCCGGTCTTTCATCCTTACAAGCGCGTCTCCCTGCGCTCTTCGTCCACCTCTGCTTTCCGCACGTACTCGTTCTCACTCATATCATGTACGTCCGATTCCGAGACGAGACGACATCCAGCGTTTCCTCAATCTTGCTCCGGTCAATGCTGAGCAGTTGCTCACGTTTGATGCCCGTTTCGTCAAATGCTTCGAGCACCTCCTCGTCGTCTTTGAGTGAGGGAGGTCGTCAGTCAGTCCGCGTCGGTGTTTGAGTGTTCCTGGTGATATGGTAAAGACCCGAGAGGTTGCACTTGCACGCAATCGAATTTTCGTGTATCTGTTCTCGTTTGGCCAGCGAATTACATCGAATCAACACGTTTCATCAGCCGGCGGCATTCCGGACACGACAGCGACGCTCCTTCATCGCCGCTAAGCTGGTGACCACACTCGACGCACTCGTAGACGAACGACCCCATACGAATAGGTGACAAATATTGCGTGCAGCTACAAGAGGCTGTTCGTCATTTTCATAGCGAACATGCTACCACCCTCAATCATCCTCACCCGAATTCACGCCTCAGAGTCACTCATCATGCATTTGTCGGTCAATTCCCGTTCGCACGAACTCCTCAGAAATGACCTCAATAGCGAATCGTCCCGTCTGCTTTTTCACGCACGCATGCGGTACAGAACGTCATCCGGCGTTTGGTTCCGTCTTCTAGAACGTACGTTTCACGCTCGCGGTCAACAGCCCTTCTCGAACCACAGTTCGGGCATGGGATGAGACTTTTATCGACGTTCCTCTCATCGCTCATTGGTTGGTTCGTTCTTAATATGCGAGCGGTGGCTATCAAGCCTCGGCAGCAACGTATTGTTCTTTCCACTCGCGACGGGCCTCGATTTCGCGGCGGCCACGCTGAGTCACCTTGTAGTAGTTCGTCCGCCGATCGATCTGGCCCTTTTCAACAGAGGTCGGCTAGCTACATTCATCATGCACGGCTATCTACGAAATTTAAACGGCTGGATAGGTTTGAAACCAGTTACATGACAAATCCACTCTGCCTATCTTCGAGGCAGATCAATATATGTTCGACCGAGCGGCCCGGACGCCAAGACCTTTCCTAACGAGTGGCGAGGGGACGACATGACCGATCCTACAATCCTTGTCGCTGGCGAAACACTTGTCGACTTCCTCCCCGTACAGTCGGGACCCCTTTCCGGCGTTGAGACATTTTCCCGGCGGGCAGGGGGTGCGGCTGCAAACGTGGCAATCGCGCTTGCGCGGCTCAATGATCAGCCGTGGTTTCTGACGAACGTCTCAACGGACGGCTTCGGCGACTTTCTCGCCGCGACGCTCGAAGCCAATCGAGTCCCCCACCGCTTCGTAACACGGTCCGACCACCCGACCACGCTTGCGTTCGTCGCACACGACGAGTACGCGGATCGAAGTTTCACGTTCTACGGGACGGACGCCGCCGCCCACCACCTCAGCGCGGGCGCGGTGTCGAATGCGGTACTCGACTCGCTTGAATGGGTCTGCGTCAATGCGCCGGTAGCTCTCGCAGCTGAACCCGCCCGGTCGGCACTGAACGACCTCTGCGAGCGCGCTCGTGAACACGGCTGTCACGTGATGTTCGATCCAAACACTAGACGGGAATTATGGCCTGACGAGGACACCTTCCATGAAACACTCGATGCTATGCTCAATCAGGCGGACGTAGTGAAGACGTCGGTCGAAGACCTCA
>NZ_JAAAJC010000008.1:0-27029 GCF_009900715.1 Halococcus salsus | reverse complement strand
TGCAGCCGGCCCTCACACTGTATTCTTGACTCAGGGAGCCGACGGTGCGCGTGCATTCGCTGACGAGCGCGCGTCATGGGGACCTGCCGACACGAACCACCCGGGCTACGAGGTTGACCCTGTCGACGCGACCGGCGCGGGCGACGCCTTCCTCGCAGGTGTGCTTCATGCGCTCGCCGACGGTAAGTCGCTCAATGAGACCCTTGTATCGGCTAACGCAGTCGCCGCGCTGGCGACGACCGAAACGGGCGCAATCGATGCACTCCCGCGCTATGAACCCGTGATGGACCTCCGCACGGAAGACCACGGCTGATTGACTGGAGGATTCTCTTGGCACAACACGCCGGAATTGAGCTGCCTTCCTGTGGGCGAATAATTGATCCCACTCGATTCCTTTTGACAACCGTAGCCAGATTTCCTTGTATGATGACGCCATCCGGAACATCATCCGTCACAACTACACCGGATTCAATGACGGCGTTGTCACCAACTGTCGCACTAGGATTCAGTACGGCACGCCCTCTCTATCCAAACGTTATTGCCGACTCACCCGTTCAAATCTGCTGAAATCTCTTTATCCATTACGACTTGAAGAAAGTGTCGTACTGACTGATGAACGACCGGAGTTCCTCCGAATTGGGGGCTTCCTTGTGTCGCATGAAATATCGCCCGACGCTGTTTCCGAGTATGAGCAGCGCGCCATCCGATACATTTTCCGTGAGTCCGATTGCCACCCCGCTGATGAAGTGTGCATCAACATTCCGTACCTGTCGCGGCTTGACTACCTGCGGGGCCTGAGCATGGAGCACATTGTTCTCTGTGGCCAATGTTCCGCCCTGATTTGTGTGCATGATGTATCGCGTCACTCCGAGGGACTCACGGACGCGCTGGACGGTTGATTTTGAGTGTGTGCCGGGGTCGCCATCATAGATATCCCGGAAACGTCGAGTCTGACTGCGGTTGGCATTCACAGTAACTGTAACGATCTCATCGAGTTCGCCGAGTTCAGCGTAACCATTGCGGACCTGCGATGCGCCGAATCGGTCGATAGCGTCAGTAGCAACCTGAACATTGTCGGGTGGAGACGACAAGGTTGGCCACAAATCTTCGCGAAGGCCTCGAAACAGTGAGGGAAGCGTCGGCGTCGAGAATTCTGTCCCGACCGTCATGAGCGAAGTTCCATCAACATACTCGGCCAGTTCGGTCAGTTCGACTTCTTCAAGGAGCGTCTCCCAGGAAATCCGATCCAAGTTTGGTTCGGTGAACAGTAGCTTCTGGTCTTTGAACCGTAAGTAGTCCGTATTTGTCGTCTCGCCTACGCTAACAAGTGTCTGGTCGCGGAATTCGCGGCTGAATTCCGAGTGGATTGGTGTTCCGAGCGGTCCGATAAGCGTGATATCGTACCCAAGATTGTCGAACGTGTGGCCGGTATGTGCGACGTGCCCGCCCGGTTCGGTCCGGGTCTGGGTCCACTCAATACGGGGGACGCGTTCACTGGCATCGAATCGAAAGAGGGCTTCCTTGAATGCCTCTGATTGTCCGACACTTTGATATCCATTTGACCATTCCTCGATGATTTCCCGCATTCGGTCGACATATGCGGCGAATCCAGAGACAACTGATCTCGTCCCGAACTCATGGGGAAGTTCTCGCTGACAGGCGCGCAGGTATTCGCGGGTTTCATCGTCAAGTATGTCGTCGGTGCTCTCATTTATTTCACTGATCGTGATGATGTGCGCGCTGTAATCTTCTAAACGGTTACCGACACCACCCACGGTCACAAGCGGCGATTGCACACCATCATCGGCCTCGCCAAGATCGACTGTGAGCGACGCACGTCGGTCGTAATCGGTGAAGTAGAAACTGGTTAGGCTCCCGAACTCATGGACTTCCTCGTCACTGTCTGTGTCGTATCCCTCGAACTCGACTCTGATACTGTCGAGTGGACGCTCATGAGCAATCTGAGAGAGATCGGAAAGACAATCGCGTATTCGAAGATACTGTTGAGGAAGAGAGGGTACCCGAGACCTGAGCGGTCGGGAGAGCGGCCATACTGACTCAGATACGAACCGATCAAGGATTAGCGCGAGCTGTGAATTCGTGATATAGAAGCCCTGTTCTTCATCTTTCGATTGCTCCATCGAGGCGGTTGACCAGTAGAGACCACGATTCCGATCCGTTATGAGCGCAAAATGTTCCGCCGAGGTGGTCTCACGAACCGCACCAACTGTCTCGGGGAGCACCCCATCAGGATCGACATCGTTTGTAGACTCAGGCGAGGGGTCAGAAACGATAACTCGCACCTGCTGGTCTTCACATAGTTCAAGCGGATCGGCGACAAGAGACAATTTGCTGACTGGACACAATAGTAAGATATCGTGCTTGGCGCTAGTGAGAAGATTTTCGACATACTTTTCGATGGTTCGCTTACTCTTAAACAGGGCTATCCCGCTCTCGACGGTTTCGACCACCTCATGGAACTCTTCGAGATACTCTTCAGCTCGCTTGAGCTGATTCTGGACATCGGAGAGGGCTTCTGTGGGGTCAACCGCGTATGCTTTCCGGGGGTAGTCGTCAATGATTTCGACGAATTCGTTGTCTCGAAGATCCTCAACGGTATCATAGACACGCTGTTTGGGAACCCCGCTCACCTTGGCAAGCTCGCTCATCGTCTGAGCGCCACCGCGAACGAGTGCCAGATAGACATCAGCCTCGTATTTCGACATACCGACATTCTCTTGGAGCGTCTCTTTCAGGAGAGCAAGTTTCTCGTTGTTTTGATCAGGCATGAACTGTTAATCGTGTTTCAGGCGGGTAAACTACTGTACTTTCGACGGCCATGAGTGTCCTCAGTGAATGTAATGGACCAAAACTCATAAGCTTTGAGAATGTAACCACAGTAGTGATGAATATGGACCACAATGTTGCTCATTCGGAGGATGAACTCGCCATTCCAGGACAGATTGCCTGTCTCGTCTCTAACGATCCGAACGAATCCCTAGCTTCACTTGACTGGTGTTCGCTCGTGGCTGGGGCTACCACGCTCACGGCTGGGAATCTTTCCGAGTCAGATCTCGATGAGTATGATGTACTATGGTGGCACCGTGAAACGCCCCTCGATCAGGACGACGTGTCACTCGAACCGATCCGTTCGTTTGTCGAGTCAGGTGGTGGGCTTTTGTTGAGCCATGGCGCGGTCACCGCCGCCACTGCGCTCGGCATCGAGGCGCACGAACCCGACCGGCTGAAACGACGGACTGCTGATTCTAGTGGGTTTCTTGTTCGGACACTCTACGACTCACATCCCGTATTCGCGGGAATCAACGAGTCGGACTTTCAAACGACGAGGCCAGTAGACGCACTAGCGGTCCACTACGAGAAGCGAATGCCACACGATGCGGACGTGTTGGCCGCGACGGTTGAGTCGTCTAACCATCCCGCTAGAAAGTCGATTCTTCACTGGAACGTCGGGGAGGGATGCGTCCTGGGTGTTGGTCATGGGCTTGCATCCACTACGACCGACGACGCTCACCAAAAGACACGGACACACCTATTGGGCAACGTTCTCACGTACCTTGCTGGGGAGGGAGAGCCACTACCAACGATGGGGAAGCCCAAGGGCCGCGAGGAGTTCGAGGCGATGCGACGGGCCATTCCGAACCCGCGCCACCGGCCGCAGTACCACTTCACGCCGCCAGCGAACTGGCTCAACGATCCGAACGGACTTGTCCAGTGGAACGGTCAATACCACCTATTCTACCAGTACAACCCGGCGGGACCGTTCCACGGAACGATACACTGGGGACACGCGGTCAGTGACGATCTGGTTCATTGGGAAGACGAACCCATCGCGCTCGAACCGACACCAGACAGCCCCGACGAACACGGGTGTTGGTCGGGTGCGTTCGTTGACGACGACGGAACGCCACGTGCCATGTACACCGGGGGAAGCGAGCGGATACAGCTTCCGTGTCTCGCCACAGCCGACGATGATGATCTCAGATCGTGGAGTAAGGACCCATCGAACCCGGTCATCGAGTCGCCACCCGATTCAGTTGATGTCCTCTCTAGCACCCACTGGGAGGCGGAGTTCCGTGATCACGCGCTGTACGAAGACAACGGAACCTGGCACCAGATTATCGGTTCCGGGATCGAGAGAAAAGGTGGTACCGCGTTCTTGTATCGATCCGAGGATCTCCGCGAGTGGGAGTACTGTCATCCGCTTCTTGCCGGTGATTGGCGCGAAACCGGCCCGATGTGGGAATGTCCGGAACTCCTCCGTTTCGATGAGGGAGCACTCCTCCACGTCTCTGATTACACCAACGTGGTCGTCTTTACCGGAACTTACGATGAGGACGCAATGCGATTTGACCCTCAACACAGATGTATACTTGACCACGGAGACTTCTACGCGCCACAGTCGTTCGAGACAGACGATGGACGAACGATCACCTTCGGCTGGGTGAGAGAAGCCCGTAGCACGGAGAGCCAGTGGGACGCCGGTTGGTCCGGTCTCATGTCCCTTCCGCGTGTGATCTCGATGACCGATGAACAGCGCCCTCGTGTGGAGGTTGCAGAGGAGGTGACGCGATTGCGCAAGGAGAGACATCAATTCGAGAATGTACAGGTTTCGCCGGGTGGGTCGGGATACCTCGAAGGTGTCTCAGGTGATGCTCTCGAAATCTCAGTTACTTTTGATACTGAGGGCGCGGAGGAGTTCGGGCTAATTCTCAGGGAATCACCGGATGGAGAAGAGCGAACTATCATCTCATGTGACATGCGCTATCGGGAAGTCACCGTCAATCGAGACGAGTCGAGCCTAGACCCAGCTGTCGACGACTCGCCGCAGTCGATGCCTATCAGACTCGAAGACGACGGGACAGTCACTCTGCATCTGTTCTTGGATCGGTCAGTCGTCGAGGTGTTCGCCAACAACGCCCAGTGCTTGACCAGCCGCATCTATCCGATGCGCTCGGACAGCAATGGACTAGATCTCTATGCAACCCGTGACGAGGTGACGGTAGCGTCGCTTGATATTTGGGAAATGAAACCGGCAGACCGATAGCATCTTTGTCGGATTTCTCTCTTTAGCAGTTCGGACGGTGCAACAATGGTTGGCCACTCAGAGTGCGTAGAAAACAACTGTAGCCAATCGGATTGTTAGCGGAAACCAGCCATGTGTTAGGCTTTTTGTGCATTTGCTGTAGATTCTCATTCATAACTAACCAAACAGACCGTGGTTCGAACTACTATTGGTCTCAGTAGAAGCGTCTGCCCACTAATGGAGGATTCACCACTAACGTGAGAAAGATTGAAGTTCCTCGGCTACATCCGTGTCGCTAATGGGCAAGATAACCATTGACAATGTGCGGAAGGAGTACGACGGCGACTCGGGATCGATAGTCGCAGTTGATGGCGTCAGCCTCGGTGTACGAGACGGGGAGTTCCTTACAATCGTCGGGCCGTCTGGGTCTGGGAAGTCAACATTGCTCAGGATGATCGCCGGGTTGGAGGAAATTACCGACGGGACTATCAGCATCAGTGATTATGTTGTCAATAACATCGCTCCGCAGAACCGAGGGGTTGCGATGGTGTTCCAGAACTACGCGCTCTATCCACATATGAGCGTGAGAAAGAACATGTCCTATGGTCTCAAGTTGACGACAGATATGCCGGACGAAGAAATCCAAACACGCGTTGAGGAGACGGCTGAGATGATGGGGATTGAGGATCACCTCAATAAGAAGCC
Source organism: Halococcus salsus (assembly GCF_009900715.1). Classification (NCBI taxonomy): domain Archaea; kingdom Methanobacteriati; phylum Methanobacteriota; class Halobacteria; order Halobacteriales; family Halococcaceae; genus Halococcus; species Halococcus salsus. The sequence continues at coordinate 21,280 of NZ_JAAAJC010000008.1, read as the reverse complement.
TAACAACCTCTCTGGTGGACAACAGCAGCGTGTTGCTACCGGTCGTGCAATCGTCCGACAACCCGAGGTGTTCCTATTTGACGAGCCACTATCGAACTTGGACGCAAAGCTGCGACTCCACATGCGGACGGAGCTCCAGCAGATCCAGAACGAACTTGAAACAACCTCGGTCTACGTAACTCACGACCAGACCGAAGCGATGACGATGTCTGATCGGATCGTCATCCTTGACGAGGGGACGATTCAACAGGTCGGCACTCCTGAAACAGTGTACGCAGAACCAGCGAACCGATTCGTCGCGAACTTCATTGGCTCGCCCTCAATGAATTTCTTCGATGTTACACTGGACAACGAGACGCTTGTGGCGGAGGATTTCGAGACCGAACTGTCCGCAGATTTCGCGTCGATGGTTCGCAGCCGCGCCATGACTGATGATCTCGTTCTCGGTATTCGGCCAGAACACATCACAGTTGAGGAAACGGGTTCGAATCCAGTTACGGCTGATCTCGACGTTTTAGAACACGAAGGAAGCGACAATTATCTCTATCTTTCGAAGGGCGATAGTGACTGGACCGTGAGAGTCGATGGGAACACTCGCTTCGACCCGGGGGAGACAGTCGAATTGTCCCTTCCTGAAGAACACGTTCACGTCTTCGATAGTCAGACTGGAGAAAACCTTCTCGTGAGTAGGACCTATCAAGAAATCAGTAGTTCGCCAACTATGGCAGAATCATGAGAGAGAAAATCAGCAATCAGAACGAGAGCAACGACGCTGTTGGTTCAATGGCAATCGAGAACTGTGGTCGGTCACCGCAAGCAGCAACGTCACGCCGCAATCAAGCATCTAGCGACTCAAACAGCACGGTCACCTCTAGACGCGCCCTCCTCGGCGCTAGTGGAGCAATCCTCGCTGGAGGCCTCGCAGGCTGTGCTGGCCTCACTGGCGGTACTGTTAGCGGTAGTTCCAATGACGATGGCTCCGATGATATTCAACTCGAATATTGGTTGTACTTCGGAGCGCAGGAAAACGAGGAAATGACCTCTCTCGTTAATGAATTCAACTCACAGAATAATGGAATCACGGTCAACACCCAAAGTGTGCCGTTTAACAACTTCCTAACCAAGCTGTTCGCGGCAGTTAACTCGGGAAGTGCTCCCCATATCGCTAGTTACTATGGTTCCTATGGTCGCCATCTCGAACCGATCTGCAACCCAATTGACGACTATCTTTCGAAAGGCACGAAGAACAAATACTTCCAGGTCGCTTGGAACAATCATCAAGTCAACGGCCAGACTTATGCGTTGCCGCTTGACATCCATGGCAAGGCTCTCTATACGAACGACGCTGTCTTGGAGGAGGCAGGAGTTGATCCAGATTATACAGATTGGCAATCGTTTTCCGATGCATGTGATGCGATCATCAGTGAGACGAATTCAAACGCGCTTTCCATGCTCAATGGTCGGGCAGGTCAGAGTGCGCTCCGTGCTTACATCATCCCGCTCATTCAGGCAGGAGGGCAAATTGTAGAAGGAGAACCTGATAATTATCGCGTTACGATCAATCGAGGTGCTGGTCAGAAAGCAGCCCAGTTGATGGCGGATGTTACTGGAAGGTTCGGCTGGGATAAACAGACGTTCCAGAGCGACTTCGGGCGTGTCAATGATTTCCTTAATGATGATCTCGGAATGTTGATCGAAGGAACCTGGGGAGTCAACAACTTCGAAACCGAAGATGGAGATCTTCCTGAAGATCTGTCCTTCGGATTTCATAAGCCGTTCATGTTTCCCGGCAATGGCGAGGATATCGCCTGGGCCGAGAGCAACTCAATGTACTTCCCGCGTAATGATGCCCATAGCGATGATGAGATACAAGCGGCAGTCAAGTTCGCAGAGTATGTCACCCAAAACAATACTTCTTGGGCCTCAGCTGGCGGTCACTTGCCGGCCGCGAAATCTGTAGCGACATCGAGCGAGGTCAAGAACACCGACCTCTGGAAGAAATATGGGACCATTTCAACCATGTACGATATGGTAACAAGCGGACAAGTAGAGTACCAGCCACGAACAAGTATTCATCTCAATAGCAACCAATATTGGTTGCCGCTGTATGAAATGTATCTACAAAATATAGACGTAGGACCAGCACTCGACAGGATTGTCAACTCGCTTCAGCCAGCGTTATCTAACCAGTAGTGAATAACAATGAGTGAAAATGTAGACGCAGCGACGGTCGATGGCTCATCACGCTTGAATCAATTCGTTGCTGACCGCTCAACACGGGAGTTTTTGGTTGGAATGCTGTTTGCGTTACCCTATCTCATATTGTTTATAGTGTTCTTGCTGTATCCGTTGGTGAAGGGGCTGTACATGAGTCTCTTTGATTGGAATTTCTTGTCACCAGCACAATCGACATTCATTGGTCTAGGTAATTACGCCCGGTTGCTTCAGGATCCAACGTACTGGAACGCGCTCTGGAACACTTTGGAATTCGTTGGCTTGAGCGTCCCCTTAATTGTCGGTTTGAGTCTGATACTCGCACTCGGATTGAATAAAAATCTCAAGGGAGGCCGCATCTTGCAATTCGTGTACTTCAGTCCGTACGTGTTGACGGTCTCAGTTGTTGCACTGATCTGGGTCCAGCTATTTGCGGATGGTGGTCTCGGAACAACGCTCGTTGGCTCGTTCATTAGCGGCACTCCTCTCAATTCGAGATTCTGGGCAATGCCGACGATAATTATAACGACAGTGTGGTGGCAGACCGGGTTCTACTTCGCGGTCCTTCTTGCCGCGCGACAAAGTATTCCGGAGCGGCTGTATGAGGCAGCACGACTGGATGGCGCAGGCCCGTGGCGCATGTTCCGAGATATTACACTCCCGAACATGAGGTCGGGGATACTATTCGTTGTCATCGCATCGACTGTTTTTCAGTTCCAAGTGTTCGGTCAGCCCTACATCATGACCAATGGAGGCCCTGCCGGAAGCACTGAAACGCTCGTACTGTATCTGTATCAGCTCGGTTTCGAAACACGGGAACTAGGATTTGGATCGGCGGTCGGGTACACGCTACTAGGGATTCTCATCTTAGTTTCAGTACTCAATTACTACCTCATAGGAGGCACCAATGAGTAACACAAGCGTACGCAACCGGCTCCTCAACAGAGTCGGCAAGAGACGATTGTACCGCATAGGACTATACATCGTAATGTATGGGATAGCCGCCGTGTTCTTCATCCCATTTTGGCGGATGTTTCAGCTGTCAATCGCTCCACAAGATATCGTCGCCAGCGGCGAATTCTTTTGGATTCCATCAGACGTTACCTTCGAGTACTGGCAGCGCTACCTTTTCCAAGACCTCACTATCTATCGGTGGGCGTTCAATACGCTGCTAATCGCCAGTATTGCTACGCTCTTCGTACTTGTGGTTGACTCCATGATAGCGTTCTCAATCGCTCGTCTCAGCTGGCCGGGACAAGGTATTATCCTCGGAATCATTCTAGGAAGCTTTATGATTCCTGCATACGTGAATTTCATTCCACTGTATACCCTTATCAATGATCTCGGTCTGTTCAATACCTATTGGGCGATCATTTTCCCAGTTGCAGCAGGGCCCCTTGGTGTGTTCCTGCTCGTCCAGTTCTTTCAAGACATCCCTACGGAACTGGAGGAGGCAGCCCGACTCGATGGATTCTCTTCGTTCCGGATCTACTCACGGATTATCCTCCCGCTTTCGACGCCAATTTTGGCGGCGCTCGGAATATTTACTTTTGTGACGAGCTGGAACCAATTTCTCTGGCCATTGATCGTCCTCAATAATGACCAGCTGTATACGCTTCCAATTGGTGTAGTTACCCTTCGCTCGGTGAACGCGCTTGCACCAAACGTGATTATGACATCACTGGCATTAGCATCAATGCCACTGTTCATTGTCTTCTTGCTCTTCCAAGACAAGCTCATTTCGAGCATCCAGATGCAAGCTGGAACTGGATAGCTATGGTTGGGGGAAAGGATCAAGAAGCGTTTCGTTATGCACTCTCTCAGGTTTCTCGATTTGTCTACCAGAACGGGTTCTCCTTAGCAATCATCAGTCTACTCTGGTTTCTCGCATCGTTATCACTCGTGATGATCGGGCCGGCGACCTTAGCAGCCTATGTCGCCATCCAAGACTTGCGGAGTGATCAAAATCGAGTAGATCGTGCCCACGTTCTCACCGTGCTTCGGCACAATGGCGTTGCAAGCGCCATGTTCAGTGGTGTTCCCGTTGCCCTTGGAGCGGTCGCAGTGACGTATGCCACCGCTGCGTTAGAACGCGGGTCAGTTCTCGGAGAAGGCATTGCCCTTGTTGCTGCGTATGCCGCGGTCTACGTATCGCTAGCGCTGATGCCAACGTTCGCCAAGCTGGCAGGGAGTGAAGATGCTGTCGATGCGTTGCGCTACGGTCTCAAGTGGCTCATTCGTCATCCTACACCTGCGCTGGCAATGGGTCTCATGACATTGGTCGTACTATCCGTGACGGTTCTGTTAACGATTGCCTTCGTTCTCGTGTTCCCTGGTCTTGCATTCTCGATACAGCTTACCATAATTGACGAGGTTGAGGAACACTCGTCCAGAACGTCATCCGTAGAAATGGCATCAAATAGCCTGAATTCATGATACAGTAGTTTTCCATATCGATACGAAAACCCCTACTCTTTATATACTAAATCGCGGTACGAATAGGGTGTCCGAACACACCATGCAGATCGCCGCCTACGTCCGCGTCTCGACCGACGACCAGAACGAGGATCGCCAGATGCGTGCGATCCGCCAGAAGTACAGCGAGGAGGAGACCTCGAACCAGATCGAGTGGTTCTGCGACCTCGGCGAGAGCGGGGCCTCGACCTCCCGGCAGGAGTATCAGCGCCTCCGCGAGCACGTCGCCGAGTACGACGTGGTGGTTGCTCACGAACTCGATCGGCTCGGTCGGTCGTTCGCCGACCTCGCTGGCTTTGTCGAGGACCTCCGCGAGAAGAGCGTCGACATCGACCTCGTGAACCAGCCGATTGGGACGGTCGGCGAGGACGACTGGATGGTCGAGATGATGCTCAACATGATGATGGTGTTCGCCGACGCCGAGCGAAAGATGATCCGCTCGCGTGTCCAGGAGGGTATCGACGCCGCCATCGCCGACGGGAAGCGCGTTGGCCGCCCACCTTTCGGCTACACCGTCGAGGACGGCTTCCTCCAGCAGATTCCCGCCGAGTACGTCCGCACCCAAACGTTCATCCGCGAGGTTCGCAAGGGCCGCGAGAAACACGCCACCGCCGCCTTCTTCGAAATCCCCGATTCAGCGGTCCAGAGCATCCTCGCACGGGCCGAGGCGAACTACGACGTCCCGTTCGACAACGACCAGTGGCGGCTCGAACGCGCAAAGGTCAGCGCAGGCGAGAAGGATCTCCCGGCGCTCGACGCCCAGAACGGCCACCCACCCATACCGACGAGAAGCCCAGAGCAGTAGCTGCTTGTCGGAATGCAAGCGTTCGGAGCCATCGGTGCCCCCCAGCGAAATCGACGTAACCATGATCCGGTGACAAACGGTCGTCCTCCCCGATAGAAACCGATGGAACAACACTCACCGCACTACGGGAGCCGCGTGTGAGCAGCGACCCCTCCGCTCAGTAGTCATCCGTCGGACAACTTGGAGGAGCGATTAGATATACGACATGGAGACGACGCCAACGCCAGAGTCGGACTCACCCGACACAGATGCACGTATCGACGCGAAATCATCCACCACAACCCCGCTGAACGACACTACGGAGATGGTTGCAGCGGCTTTCATCGCCGACGCCACCGGTTACAACGGCCAGTCTCGATTTTTTGAGGGCGAAGCCGACGGGAGTGGCGATGATCTCGACGGATTCGTCGCGGATGTCACGACCATCGCGCAATCACAGTGCGAGCGGTGGGAAAGCTACGCCGACATCGAGACGCTGATCTGCCATCTCCCGATCGATCATCTCACCTTTGCTGCGCACGACTCGCTAGCGCCGTATTCGGGACGGTATTCGATGTCGATCCACGTTCGAGCCGGTCTGCTCAAGGAACTCAACGGCTGGAACGAAACTGCCCTCCACGACTACCTCAGAGCACATTCCTCGCTCCGTCAAGATCTGGGATTCGAGACGCTCCCGAATCAATCAACGCTCTGGCGCGCGTGGAGCGAGCGTTTCAGCGGGGAACTCCGCGATGCCATACAGGAGTGTGCTGACGCGATTGTAATGGCCGCGCGTACCTGCGAGGTTCCGCTTCCCGACTGGATCGAGACCGAAGAAACGGATGAGTCAGGGGGTGACGACACTCCCGAACGCCAACTCGTCGCCGAGAAGACCGACGAAGTGTGGCAACAGGCCAAACCGTTCGTGACCGACGCCTTCGCGCTCGATCGTGGACTGAACTGGGAGATCCACGAGAACGCGTTCTGGGAGCAACACGCCTACATGGGGATGCGCGAGGACATGTACGCCCGCAGCGGCCCGGCATCGTTCTCGCTCGATACCACACGGGAGCGTATCCCAACGGGTTCGACGCACCGCTACCAGATCGGGAAGCTCTCAGTTGACGATGTCCGCTCGATGCTTCGCAATACGACGCGGATGTTGATCGCTCGCGCCCGCCAGAACGGCGAACTCGATGGGCCGGTCTTTGCGGCCATCGATGTGACCAAGGGCTTCCCGTTCACCGGCGACGTCGAGGACCACGAGGACGACATCCTCGGCTACAAGGACGGTAGCGACTACTACCAGTGGGCGGTGCTCAAAATCGTCGGGATGGATGTGCCACTCGTCCTCGATGCCATCCCGCGCGTGCGTGGGCAATCGAAGGATGAGATCGTCGGGAAGCTTCTGTCGCAGGCGTCCGAAATGGTTGATCTCGACCTCGTGATGATGGACCGGGAGTTCGATAGCGGCCCGGTCAAGGAGACCTGCGAGGAGTACGGCGTCCATTTCCTGAACCCCACGCGCATCTTCGAACGCAGCGACGAAGCCGAGACAATCGCGTGGATGTACCGCAACGGGAAACGCTTCCACGTCACCGAAGAGGAATCAGACGACGACACGCCGACGCGCAAGCAAATCTACCTCCCGAAACGGCCGCATTCGGATGACGAGGATGAGGACGACGATCTCTCAGCAGTCTGGACGGAGCTGTGCGGCGACTGGGAGTTCGAGGACGTGGAGGGCGAACCGAGCGAGCAGATGTCGTTCTCGCGGCTGCTCGCGGACATCCAGCGCGAGGAAGACATCGAAGAGCGCAAACAGATAGCGCAGGACGGAGACGTAGACACCGCCGAAACCGTCGTCTTCGAGACCAACCACCCCTACGTGACAGCACGTGACGCTGGCGATCAACGGATGGACGGGGAAGAGTTCGTCCACATGATTGAGCGACTGATCCGGTGGTATCGCCGTCGTTGGGGCATTGAGAACGGCTTCAAGAAACAGAAACACTTCATGGTGCGAACCACCTCGACCGAACGCGACTATCGGTTCTTCAACTTCGCGTTCGCGTGCGTCCTGTACAACGTCTGGCGGTTGGTAGACCTGCTGGTGAAGATTGCCATCGACGGTGAGAACCGCACGTACGCACCACGAGTGGATGCCAACCAGTTCCTGACCGTGGCGAAGCAGTATCACGGACTCGACCCGCCTGACTGAGGTCGGCTGTCCCCTGTGACTGCCCGGTCGTGAGCGGCAGCTCTATTGAACGCTCGTTTGTTTCACAGTTTGAGACACTGATCCTGAAATCACGGCCCGATTCCGCCTGCGCCACATTTCTCATATCAAGAAACCGGCTGCAACGAACTTCCATTCCGTGCATTCAGCACCGACCTAGCCGGCATCAGTTTTCAAGTAATCCCTTCTCAACGAGCGTGTCGAGATTCGGATAGAGCCGTCCGTGGTGAATTTCGCTGTCATAGTACTGTTCAAGTTCATCTTTGAGCGCGAGGCCGTGCGGTTTGTCTTTCCCGAGTACTACGTATAGCAGATCACGCTGGAATCCAGTCAGATCGTACGTATCCAATAGGTGGTTATTCACCGGGTAAAATATATTGATACTCAAAGACGGGATTTGTTACCTCGTCGCGAGTATACACAGGAGACTATTAGCTACTGTCTGAAATTGTCAGAATAGCCGTGTATATGAGTGGACTTTCTCCAAAGTGAAAGGCCGTGATGAGGGTGGCCCAACCCCGGTTTGTCTCATGACTGGCCACCGGATGGGGGAATGCCTACCACAATTCCATGACTGGCCTACCATCCGGCCAATTGTTCAATGTGCACCATATTTAATAATTGTTTTGGCTATTAAGGAGGGCACGAATTTGAATACTGGCGAACACGCGACAACTGAATGCGGTCTGTTCGTCTAATACTCTACCCGTGTAGTGTTCTTACTACTCAAAGATACTGGAAAGCTCGTGGGTATCACAGAAGGGTCACACAAACTAGAGAAATCGACCACCGTTTCCGGAGGTTCCGCAGGACACACCATCATTTCCGGAGGTCAGAATAGCCGTCAGTCGGAATCTCATTGAAAAATCATCTTCAGCCGAGAAGAGAGAGATCTGAGAGCCGTTCAACGAGAACGTCTGTCGCCTCTTCGGCATCCTCGAGTTGCTTGCACCCTGTGATGATTGTCTTTCCCGACCCAAACAGGAGGGCGGCGACAGCAGGATCCTCCAAGCGATAGACGAGTGCTGGGAACTGTTCCGGTTCGTATTCGACGGCTTCGAGCCCAAAACCGATCGCGATCGCATTCAGATTGAGCCTCTCACCAAGGTCACCGCTCACAACGATATTCTGAACGGTGATGGTCGGATCATCGTCTACTCGAAGACTGAGATCGCGAAGTGTCTCAAATACTGACGCGAGTGCTTCGTGGACCCCATCGACGGAGTTTGCTCCAGTACACACTATCTTCCCCGAGCGGAAGATCAGCGCTGTCGCGTGTGGCTCTTCGATTCGGTAGATAAGGCCGGGAAACTCCTCTGGGTCGAAGTCGACACCCTCAAGATCCATCGCGAGTGCTTCGAGATCGATTTCCTGCCCAATCGCCGAGGAGGCAACGACGTTCTGAATCTCAAGAGCCTCGATGTACGGTTCGATATCCGGGTTCTCAGCCATTGGAATTGTCTAAATTGAACCTAACAGTCATAAATAACCCCATGCCCTAACAATGGCATTCTCGCTACGGTCGCCGAGAGCCCTGCTCAATCGTCGGTCGGTGTGATGTAGACTTCCTCCTTCACGTAGTAGATGTGCCCACGGCGGTAGAGGAGGTCTAACGCATACTCCGCATCGGCCTCCGTAAACTCCTCATTTGCAACGAGAACTGCTTGAGCCTCTGTTTTTGTGAAATCCGGTGTCGAAAAGTCGTATCCGTCGTCGCTATCGTTCGCATTTTCTTGGTCGTCCTGGGCAGCCTGAGACAGGATATCGAGAGCATCTTCGGCGAGCGGCGGTAGTCGACGCTCCCAGTTCATACCGAATGTTCGTCCCCAGTAACATGAGTTTGCGTCCGACGCGCGTCAGACGTTCTTCAGCAGGCTAGTCGTCGTCATCGGGTGCTTCATCCGCGATCGTTTCTCCTGATTCCAATGACATCCCATCCTCACTCATGGAATCGGGTTCTTGAATGTCTGCGAACGCGACATTCTCACGAGTTTCCCGAATCTCGACGGTCACTTCATCGCCTGGACGGGCTCCTGGAACGATGACGACGTATCCCCGTTCGACTTTCGCGATGCCGTCGCCCTGGTCACCCAGCGATTCGATGGTTACCTCCCGGATATCCCCGCTCTCAACCGGCGGAGCTTGCTCATCAGGCTGGCTCTGAGTCGATGTCGATGACGTCGGTGACTCCGGGCCCTCCAACAACACAACACGATAAGTTTCGCCTGCTGTGAGCGACCCCTTTTCGAGCTCTGTACGAGGTACTTCGATAGTATAGGAGCCGTCCTGCTCTTCGAGTGATGTAGTGAACAGACACTCAAGGGAATCAGGAATCTCGACCATCGGCTATCCCTCCACCGTCAGGTACTGGTCTTCCCAGTCCCGGCGAGCATCGATCTCGCGCTGGCCGCGCTCAGTGAGTCGATACCAGTTCGTCCGATTGTCGACGCTCCCTTTCTCGAGGAGGCCCATCTCAATCAGGTCGTCGAGATTCGGATAGAGGCGTCCGTGGTTGACCTCGCCTGAATAGTGCTTCTCGAGTTCTTCTTTGATCGCCAAGCCATACGGTGGCGATCCCTCACCGAATCCCGCAATCACGTAGAGCACATCCCGCTGAAAGGCGGTCAGATCGTCCATCATGGTAGTGAAAAATGGCAAAGAAGCGGTTTATGTACACCGTTCTCCGTTGGACGACTCCAAGATCTGCTGTGAACACGGAGAAAAGCAACGAGCAGAACGAAGGTAACGAGCGTAACGAACGCGTTCTGATCGGTGAGTGTAACGAACAACAGGCTTTAACCCCGCGGTGATTCTCTCATTGAACGAAACGCTCGCACCGAACGCACCGAGCTAAACGAACAGAACGAATGAAACGAACTAGCGTCAACACACAAAGGAACAATAGACATGACTGACACCCACACCACGCGGATCACCGTAGCGAATCAAAAAGGAGGCGCAGGGAAGACGACGGACGTCATCCACACAGGCGGCGCACTGTCCGCGCGTGGCCATGACGTACTTCTTGTCGATATCGACTATCATGGAGGACTCACATGCTCACTCGGCTATAGCGAGCTGTACTACGATACGGACCGGATAACACTATTCGATGTTCTGGACTTCGACCAGATGAATTCGGTCAATGATATCATTACTGAGCATGAGGAGTTCGACATACTCCCCGCCAGCGAGAAACTTGCAAACAACAAGAACATCCAAACTCTCCTCGAAGCTCCCAAAAGCCGGGAGCGACTAGGGATGACGCTCAACGAACTCGATAAGAGCTACGACTACATTATCGTAGACACCCCACCGTCTCTCAACGTTCTCACTGACAATGCACTCGTTGCAAGCGGGAATGTGGTCATTCCGGTGATCCCTGAGCAACTAAACGCCAATAGTCTCCAGATTTTCGCAAAGCAGCTAGGATCGCTCGAACCAGCTTATGGTGATATCAATCGTCTCGCCATCGTCTGTAACCGTGTTGAACAGAACGCCGAACATCGGAACACTATCAAGGAGATAGAATCGGCGTACTCGCTCCCTGTATTTGAGATTCCAAAGCGCACAGACCTCTCGCAATCGATTGGAGAAGGTGTGTCGGTTTTCGGCTTTGGCAAGGAGAACAAGCGTGTCGAAGACGCTCGCAACCTGTTCGACGAGATTGCCGATCTATTCGACGAGACGTTCGAGAAAACACCCTCCAAGGAGGTAGAAGCATGAGCGACGGTTGGGGAGATGCCTCGGGCATCGAAGGTAACTACGAGGACGATGAGAAGGATGAACCGAATGAGACAAACGAAACAACCGAAACGAGTTCATCGAGCGAAACACAAGAAACGAATTCACTGAACAGAACGAAGAAAACGAAAGAAACGAAGACGAACATCAAAGAGGAATGGAATGGCCGGACGATCTATATCCCAGATGGGATCCTTGACGAGCTCGAGGATACGTACTTAGAGTCTCAATTGAAACTCCGAAAAGCCGGCCAAGATGAGTTCAAGAAGAACCGGCATTTCTATCCCTTGCTTGTACAGTTCGGTCTCGAAGCTCTCTCAGACGCCAATGATGACGAGATCCAAGCCCGTCTCGCCGAAATCAGTAACGAATGACTCCCATCAGCACCTAAACAGGTTTGTCGCTTCCCGCCGACACTACTGCTGGCCATTGGCTAGCCTGCTTCGACTCACATTCTCTTGGTGATTGCCGTCGCCAACTCGTCAGCACGTTGTGATCCGATCACCACTGACTTTTGATCTTCACAGTAGAGTTTGACACCCCTCCCTCGCGTCGTCATATAGGCGATAGTCGATGGTGTCCACCGGATGCCGATCCCTCCGTAGGTTAGGAGACCGAAATCCGTGACCTCACACCTCTCAACCTCATCGAACGAAATATGTCGGAATGAACGGTGAAGTGGCGCGAAGCGCACATAGACACCGTCTTCGCGCACTTCCGTTGTAAGACGGACGAGATAGAAGAGGACGGCGACAGCTGCGATGACCACCAGCCCTAGTCCTGCGCTCGCTATCAGCGAGACGACTCCGACTCCGCCGATGAGTACCCAGACCCATAGCTGGCCAAATCGCTGCGTTTCTCGGTAAGTCTCTGCTATGGTCATATCCTGCCGTAGAGAACAGAGACAGTTATCTACTGTGTCCGTGCTCAGGTTCGTTGCGGTCGCCCAGAATATATTTACTTGAGTAGCGTAAATGACTACTTAACATGGCGAGCTTCGGTCCCACTCCAGCGGACGATACGCTCGACGAAGAGTTGGAGTCATGGACTCGAACTCACGATACGAGACACCGGATCAAACACGTGATGGCTGGGTTCCGGGAACCAAAGCCAGTATCTCATATCGCAGAGCGCGCTCAGTGCTCGCCAAAAACGGCGCGCAAACACCTCGAAGAACTCGTCGACGAGCGAATCGCCTCAAAAACCGATGACCCGCAGGGGGCTCGGTATCGCCGGAATGACGAGTACTTCGCATGGCGGCGCGCACATCAACTATCCGTTGACCACTCCGAAGCGGAACTGCTCGATCAGCTCGGAGAGCTGGAGGATCGAGAAGAAGCCCATCAGAACCGTTTCGATGCCGAGTTGCCGATGTACGTCGAGTTCCCGCCGGAGGACGCCACTCACGACGAGATTCACAAAACCTGGGAAGCACTCACCTCCTGGGAGACCCTCCGCAACGACATCCAGCGGTACCGGGAAGCACTCCGGTTGGCCCGCAAGCGAAGCGACGAGGCGCTGTCGGCCGACTGAGGATAGTTGGATGGCACACGGAGCAACCGGGCCGATCGACGACCACGTACTCGATACGATCCACCACCTGGCTTCGACCCATCGGTTCGTCGGTCGTGCATATTTAAACGATGATCCGGGTGGACGACGAGAGCTGTACGTCGAACTTGACCCGAATCACTACCCGGAAGCGATAGAAACCGTGACTCTACAGGTGCGGTGGTACGAGACCGATGACTACACGTTCCACTACCGCGAGGACTGGGAAACCGGCGAGTGGCAGTGCCGCTGGGATCGACACCCAAACCCGCATAATGCTGCCCGTGAGCACTTCCACGAGCCGCCGACCGCCGCTGACGATCCGATCACCGATCCTGTCGACAGAGTCGAACCACACTACCTGTTCGTACGCACGATAGCGAACGTGAGCGAGCGTATCGAGCAGGCTTGGGAGAACGAATCATCCTAACTCAGTTGGGCGGAGAAAAAGACGAGAGATCGTCCTGTGCTTTCGAGGTGAGCTCCCACGTCCAGTCACCCTCACTCATCGCCGTCCGCTCCGAACCGTTCGCGGGCTTCGTCGGCGCTCATCGTCCGTCCCTCGCGGATATCCTCCCCTGCTTCGAGGAGAGCAACCAGCTCATCGCGGTCGAACGTCGGGAATTCGGTCGCGTCCCGGAGGGTGTACCGAATGAACTCACTACGGCTGTTGAACCCGCGTCCCTGCCATGTGCCGTCGATTTCGTCGAGAAACGACTGTGTGACTTTGAAATTCACCGTGACGATCTCGTCGTCTCCGTTTGCTCTGGTGGTCGCTTCGGACATACGCTGGTGTTACGTTCGTCTTACTAAATCAGTACCGACGATACATGGTGGGTCAGTGACCAACCCTGCATACACCATCTCTGTCTTGTACGCTACATCTCCCACACCCCCAATGTATCCCATCGCTCTGTCGATAATATGAGAAAACGAATTATATTTTGAGGAAGAAATCTGTCTCATAGTGAGCAAGACCCTCACCGAGGACACGGTTCACGAGATGGTCCGCACTATTCAACCGTCGTGGACTGTCGAGCAGATACGGCCCACTGAGCCAAGCACAGACGCTGTGTATCACCTCACGGCCGAAGCAGGCGGTGAGTCTGTTAACGCTATTCTGAAGGCCTGTACCGCAATCGCGGAGGGTGACTTCCGGCCGGAACCCTACCTGTGCCAACTCTTGGATCGGCACACCTCGATCCCTGTTCCTCAGATCTTCGGCATCGTCGATAGTCACGAGGAATATCCATCACCCTTCTACCTGATGGAGTACTGTGGAGGCCAGTGTGCGGGCACGATCGAACTCACCTCCGACCAGATCACACGGATTGCACGGACCGCCGGCCGTCACATCGGTGAGTATCACACTCTCGGTGAGTTTCAACGGTTTGGACGCCCCAGGCTCGATTGCGACGTAACTCATTCTCAGATGGGTGCGACGATCGATGACCGTGGCCTCACTGTTGCGGATGCTACCACGGGCGAACGACCCGACCCGGACACTACCCTCTGGCGGGAATACGGCGTCTCCTCATGGCGATCTTGGTTCGAGTCGCTCTATCGTTACTGGATAACGAACTTGAATGAGCGGTTCGCCGATCTCCGACCGGCGATCGAGGCCTTCATTGAGGCACGATTCGATACGTTGGATCGATCCTTTCCCGCTGTGCTCTCGCATATCGATTACAAGTACCGAAACCTCCTCATCCGGCCAGGAACCGGCGAAATGACCGCAGTACTCGATTGGGGTCACTCCACTGTAATGGAGCCATACTACGACTTGATCGTGACAGAGCATCATCTGAGCCACTGGGCTCCGCTTCGGTCATCAGACCGACGACGAGTCCGCTATGCTCTCGAAGAAGGCTACGCTCAGACGAGCTCCTTGGAACGAGACTCAGCGTTCGAAGAGCGGCGGCAGTTGTACCTCCTCCAGTCGTACCTTCAACCACTCGTCTGGTTTTCCGAGTGGTGGTCGGATACCCCCAAAGCAGAGCAAAGCGAGATGGAAGGCAAATACAGGCAGTTCGTAACTGCGATAGTAGATTGAAAATTCGGTTCATGAATACCCCGCGAGGACGGGAGTATCAACGCATCCGCTATCGATACCCGGCGAAAATCGTCCCTCAAGACGACCTACCCAAGTGGAGCGGGCACGTCAGTGTCTCCGGGGCCGGGAGCGTTACCGACCACGGCGGAGTCCCATTCCTGTTCGTGAATCCACCCCGGTAACCTAGACAAATCCCGTACTAGATACTCCTACAGAGGAATTATCCGGGTCACCGGATAGTAGCTCACGGCTAGCTCCTTCCTTGGGCTCTCATCAGGTGTGAGCGGACTATCGAGATCCGGCAGATCAACTTCACCATCGTCCGGCTTTTCGAGAGCCCGGAACTCATTGGCAACACCTGCTTTCGTCTCTCATTTTTCGTGATAACCCAGCTCGGTGAGCCCGTTCAGTACTCGTCGAACGGTTCGCGACGAGCACTCAACCGATGAAGCGATGTCTCCGACAGTAAACTGCTGGCGACGATACGTTTTCGCGATACGTGTAACCTCTTTGGTGGCTTTCGAGAACGCTCGAACCACTGGCCCTTCGCCAACCACGGGGAGGCTCTCGGCCAGCGCTGCCGTGTAGGCGAACACTACTGCCCCCTTCTTGTCCCGGCCGAATCGAAGGATCGCCTGAGGGCCTGGTCCTCGCGCATGTACTTGGGGAACGTGTTCGCGGTCTTGCTGCCGTACTCGAGGTCGCTACCGTGGCCCGAGCGTTCCACCGTCTCGCCAGCGAGCGCGGTCCCCTTCTCCGCGACGGCATCGCCGGAGTGCCGGCAGCCGAGGACTGCCTAGAGATTCAGCTCACCCAGCGCGTTCGACCCGGTAACGTTCTCGTAGTGGTCAACTACAGGGACATCGGTCGCCAGTCGCATCGAGAGCAGTCCGTAGCGCCGCACAAGCGCTCTCGGTCGCCGAGGCACCCCACATACGGGGACAAGATCGCGAACGCTTTCGAGAGCGCTTGCGAGGTCGCTCTCGTTCCCGCTCGTTTACTGGTCACCAGAGGAGTCTAAAGCGGTGTACCTCGTTACAAGGATATCCAGTCGCCACGATCTCTTTCGCTTCGGAAAGGCAGTACTCATGAAGACCACCTCATGTCCGCTGCATCTCATCGTTAGCTCATCCACTAGTTACCCCACGTTTAGCAAGAAATTTCAGTTTGTGGGGTAACGGTAGTCGATGCCCCTGCCAGACCCCCCCCCCCCGCCATCGATGTGTAAACTCCCAGCTCGACCGTCTGTGAGCTACTATTCCTGCAGATGGAAGAGGGAGCGGGATATGACCGCGTGAAACTCGGTCAGTAGGAGTTGTCAGCAGATTTGATGGCTGGAGATAGTTACCCCACTAATGGAACTATCATAGCGAGTGGGGTAACTACACCGAGACATCAATTACACATCGATGACGGGGAGTGGGGAAGGTAATCTCGCAAAGAACACTTCGTTGGTGGTACAGAGTAAACATATCGAAGGTGGTAAAGTCGTGAGCCAGGGCTCCTATAGCGGCAGAATAAACATCGATTGGGGTGGGTGTTTATGTGACTCCAGAATGCAACAGGTGTATGGCTGGAAGCGACCAAGGAGAAACAGATCAGTCTACCCATGAAGAGGAAAAGACCGAGGTCGCTTTAGAGGATATCGCCAGTAGTTCCTCCTCGGCAACTGATAGTGCGGGTCAGAGAGAGGACTCGCAACGCACAATCAGGGATATGCTCAATGAGGAGGGAGGGACGTCAGTTTTCGACAACAGAGACCTCGTTGAGCCCGACACAATCATTGACGAGGAGCGTATCGTCGGTCGCGACGATCAACTCGAATCAGTTGTTTCGTTCCTGAAGCCTACTCTGCAAGGTAATCGGCCACCAAATATGCTGCTGTATGGACCCGCAGGTACTGGGAAATCACTCATAATTGGTGCAGTTACACAGCAAATCGTCGAGCTTTGCAAATCGAAAGGTGAACGTTTCGGCGTTATTACGATCAACTGTCAGCCGATAAACACCCTTGATCAAGCGGTATACGAACTCGTTCAGACGACTGCGAAGAGCATTGGCACAGAGATCGGCGTTCCCGAGACAGGCGTATCGACCAAGCGCAAATATCGACGTCTCTATGATCTCATCAACAGAAACTATGACTCAGTTATTTTCATCCTTGATGAGATAGACCTCCTGGTAGGGCGGCATACGAACGATGAGCCAGCCTACTCGAAGCTACTCTATCAGCTCTCTCGTGCGAGTAACACGAACGAAATAGAGGGACGTGTTTCAGTTGCAGCGTTAACGAACGACCCGAAATTCATGGAAAACATCGATGGCCGCGCGGAGAGTTCGTTTAATCCTCGAGACGTCTACTTCCCAGATTACGATGCTACGCAGTTACGAGAGATTCTCAGGAACCGGCGAGATGCTTTCCGTCCAAATGCCCTTGAGGAAGACGTGATTCCACTGGTAGCAGCATTTGCAGCTCAGAGCCATGGTGATGCTCGAAAAGCAATCGATCTGTTCCGTGGCGCGGGTGATCTCGCTAACGAACGTGGCGATGAAGAAGTTCTGGAAGAGCACGTCCGAGAGTCCCAAGAGGAGATCGACAAGGATCGGTCACTGAAACTCGTCGAGGGACTAACTACTCAGAAGAAGATATCACTCTATTCAACTGCGGGAGTCGCCCGATACTCCAAGCGATCTGGAAGTTCGGTCCCAAGTCCAGTTGGGTTCAAAATCTATCAATGGGTTACTGACGAACTTGATGCAGACCAGATGACTCGCGAGACATATGTGAAGTATGTGAAAGAGCTCTCTACCTACGGTCTAATATCAACATCGAGGAAGAGTCGGGGACGAGGAGGAGGAATGTATATGGAGTTTACCTTTACAGGAGACCCAACAGCAATTATGGAGCGTATCGTGACGGATACGAGGTTAGGAGCTATCAGCGACCGAGAGGAGATTCTTCAGTCGATCGTGAACGCCCAGTTAAGAGAGTTCCACGAGAATTAGAGGCGGTTCTCACTCCTCTCCCCCCGTTGTCGATGTGTAAGTCATTATCTGAAGGTTCAGTTCAGCAGTAGCTATTGACTGAGATCTGAGAGCTACTCCCTCCCCCCGTCATCGATGTGTAAATCTTCGGTAGGAGACGGTTACAGGGAATATGGACCATCTCTCGATTGGCAATAGAAGGCACATAACGAGTAGACATGGGGAAATAGGGGAGTAAAAATGAGCGGGTCGAGGTATGGCTTAGATCGGCTCGGCGCTTCGGAGTAAACTCCTCCGACCTTCGGCACTAGCTCCATTGCGGTTGTTGTTTCTGTGGCTAGTATATAAAGATGCGTCAGACTAGATCCAATCGTAGAATATGGCCTATTCTCTAGTCTAAGGGTTTTCTCTATGTTGTTTGGGTCTCTTTCAGAACATCTCGGGTGTTTCACTCTATAACCCACTCCCCTTTGATAGCGTTTACACATCGATAACGGGGGGAGGGGGTTCTGAGGAATCCCAGTTGATAGTCCCAAATACAGATGGTACATTCCTACTCTCGTGGGTTGACGGGTGCAATGTATTCGTTCTTCCAGGATTCACCTTCTCTCCATTGCCAGTAGTAGTATCTATACGATGTCTTTTCAGTCTCCTTTGTGGTCTTGATCGTAATGTACGCTCCACTAGCTGGAACATTTTCGTAATCCTCTGGATCGGTCGATACCTCGCGTTCGTTGAGGTCCTCAAGTTCCTCTTCATCGATCTCTTCTTCGGCTCGTCGATGTTCGAGCTCTTCTTGATGTTGTTGACGCTTCCATTCCGCCAAGCCAACTGCATACGTAGCGACTGCTTCTAATCGTTCCGCAGTTTGTTTTTCGAGTGGTTCGCGAAGGTACTTCGGCAGTTCTGGCGCTGGGGGCTTGCCTGGATTCTTCTCGACCATAGTTACCCCACAAATTGGCAACGACCATTAATTGTGGGGTAACTTTGGCTGATAGCGGGGGCACACCCCACCATCGATGTGCAAATCCCCCTTTTCTCAACTGTTATTGCTGAATCACTGAGATGGAGCGATTGGGAGATCTCTGAGATTACTGTTTGTGGGGGCCTGTCGACATGGTGACGTTGGCCCGAACGATGGTCAACTATAGTTACCCCACTACTCGAAACCAGGACCCACTGTGTGGGGTAACTACATATCCTATTCAGCCGAAGCGCCAGAACGATCCGAAACTGGAATCACCACCATACTGAGGAGTCCGAGTGAAATGATTCATACTGGCATCTACACAACGATAGATAATATCACTCAGAGAGGATGCCTACGGCGAAACGATACGCGCGCATCACGCGGGCGAGGAGAGCTTCGAGATGGTCGAGCGTGACGACGGGTTTGTCGGTCCACCCGATGATCCGGAACTCTACTTCTCTATGTCTAATGAATTGGCCCCGCACGAGCGTGCGGCGATGGATCGTGCCGAGAGACGCGCTTTCGACGTAGGTTGTGGCGCGGGTTGACACGCACTTTATCTCCAAGAACAGGGCCACGAGGTCGTCGGGATCGACACATCACCAGGAGCGGTAGCAGTCAGCCGTGACCGGGGCATCGACGCGCGTGAGTGTGACGTAGCCAATGTCTGCGAACTCGAAGCTGGCACGTTCGACACAGTAGTGATGGGCGGGAACAACTTCAGCCTGGTCGGGACATGTGCGACGGCTCCTCGTATTCTCGGCGAGGTTGCGGCAGTGACAAGCGATGAAGCATCTCCTCTCGCGGAAACACGTGACGTTCACGCCTCGGGGGATCCAGATCACCTCGCATATCACGAATTGAACCGTGAACGTGGGCGACCACCCGGCGCGCTCCGGATTTGTGTTCGATTCAAGCGGCACACATCACTGTGGTTTGACTATCTGATGGTTTCGCTCGAGGAGATGAGCGGTGTGGTTGACCCTACCCCTGGGGCGTCGCTGAGATTATCGAGCCGAACGAACTCAAGACGAGCGGCCAGTATTACGCTGTTTTTCGAAAAGGCGGAAATTGAGCGGTATGGGGGGTGTCTTGACATTTACGGTCTATAACAAAATAATGGTGGATACATCGACGGTGGGTGCGAGTACAGTAATATAGAGTAGCCACATACCACTGGTCCAGGCGAGAAGCGCAAGTGCCCCCACTACTAAAGTCATGACCAAGTCGGAGGAATCGTCGTTGAGAAACCGAAAGAGGATGATTGGGAAGAGGAGCGGAAGCAACAGAAATCCGCCGCCAACGGCCAGCGTAGTAACGATCTTCCACGAATTGAGTGTTTTGAGACGAGCGTAAAGCCGTTCGTGAAGTGGTGGCGTGTATTCTGGGACGACGAGCTGCCAATCATTGTTCCTAAGTCGGTCGATATCGACTTCGCTGCCGCTCTCACCAGAGTTAGGAACATATTCGGACGTATTGACTGGTTTGCACCAGACACGACTGCCGCTAGTGCTATCCTCGCCCGCAAGCTGACCAATGGATGACAACGAGTAGCCACAATCCTCAACGAGACGGACAAACGTGTACTCCGGCGAATCAGTCCTTGGCATTGGAAAGGTCTGTGTGTACGTCTCAGCATTGGGTAACTGAACGTGGATACGAATTGAGCCGTCGTCTGTAAGCTCGCACTTATGGATATAGCCCCGAATACGACCATCTTCAGAAGCTTGTGAAATGTTCCAGAGATGTTGTTCGAGGGGCCGGTCGTTTTCGTCGATTTGTTCAACCAGTGTGGATTCATTGGCAGCTGGTTGCTGGCTTGGTTTCATCCCCTTCTCTCCCACTTTGATTTGGCGACTATGAGTTGAGAAGATAGAAAAACAGTGGGTGATTGCTACTTTAGTGAATTGTCATTAGCGAACTCTATTTGTCGAGTTGTTTGGGTAACTTATCCTTCTCAGATGTTGGGTAGTACCTCATTGGGATCGGACGACGAACAGCGCGTAAGAATATTTGTATCTATGTTAAATTTTAACAGAAATCCCGCTCCTCTATGAGGGATACAGATACATAGCTCACGAAAATATCTCAAGACAACCCCACCTACAGCAGTAAGAATCAGTACCTCACAAAGCGGGTTAGGTGAACGGGCTGCTTGGTCGGTTGATGCGACCGGACCAAGCAGCCAACGAACTCACCGAAGAGCAGGTGCTTAACTTCCTCGTCAACAGCCTCGACGAGGAGATCGATATCGGACTCGGCGAA